>CAKQNH010000373.1 GCA_934255105.1 uncultured Pirellulaceae bacterium | reverse complement strand
CAGGGGTACGATTCACGTGGCCAGGAATAACTTGTGGGTTACAAAAAGGCAAGAGTGCTCGTTCTGCCTTGAACTCGCCAAAGAGTTTCGGATTTCCAAGCAAAACAGAGTGGTCGAAAGGCTGGGCGACTTCCGCTATAAATCAAGCCCTCGCTGCTACAACTCAAGCCCTCGCCGCTACAACTCAAGCCCTCGCCGCTAGAGCTCAAGCCATCGCCGCTACGTTTCGCGCCATGTCGCGTGGTTGGAAGTGGTGTAACTGCTGAGTTCTTCGATCGACATCTGATACTTGCCAAACTTGATGGCCTCGATGTCGTGTACCTGAATTGGAATGCGAGGTGGTAGATGAACGGTGCGTCCGCGTTTATCGATTAAGCTGGTACCGTTGGTCGAATCCAAGTCTTCCAACGTGAGGCCGTCAGCCTCGCGTACTAGTCGCGCATGGAACGATGACACGGTATGATCGTCTATCCGAATTTCACACTGATCGCTGCGTCCGATGAAAATCACTCGCTGCTCGCGCTGTGCTGACGGAAATAGCTGAGTGGGCAATTTTAGTCGCTTGTCACGCCCTAGAATCACCAGATCGCGAAGCGTAATCTGAGCTGGTTTTCTCAAACGCACGAAATTGACATAAGTCCCGTTGGTGGATTTCAAGTCGCGTAAAATCAGCTTCTCGCCACGCCGCATTATCGAACAATGAACACCAGAGATGGTGGGCAGGTCGATGACCACGTCGCAGTGCATATCGGAGCCCACGATCAACGTCTCTTCGCTCAACTGTTCTTCAATCGTACTGCGGCGTCCCACGCCTGCAGCGTCTGACGATTCCGCCGCTTGCAATTCGACCCGCAATTGTTCGTCATAGATCAAACGCTTTTCGGGTCGCAATAAACAGATTTTGGCTGCTTCGATCTCATTGAGTAGATCCTGGCCGCACTTTTCGTATTGGTTGATCCCCAGACGTTTGACATGCGCCCGCTGCCTGTCTGCCGCATTGCGAATAACTTCGATGTTCTGCTCGAACAGTCGTACCCCCAACAATCGGTAATGCGACGGCGGTTGCTCCTCGGGAGGAATACCCAGCCACAAGTGATATGCGTCGTAATCGTCCATCGCTTCAATTCCGAATTCAACCATCTAACACCGTTTGTAGTTCTCGAGCTTCTGCCAAAACATCCCTAGCTGGCGCATCGACTAGCCCCGCCGCCACGTACTCGCGCCCCAGCGCGATCCAGGCGTGATCGAGCAAGCGAATAGAGTGCTCCCAGGCCATTTTAAGCTGTGCCAATTGCCCAGCTAGAGCCAAGCGTTCTTGCAACTGCTGGGCCAGTTGATGTCGCATTTCCAATTGTTGTATGAGCTGCCGCAGCGTGTCGCTTTCCAATTGCATTAGCTCGACCAGACGATGCGTCTGCACGGCGCCTGCCGGCGGTGCAGTCTGTACCGAAAGCCTGCCGACAAAGCCATACAGATCGTCCAGTCGGCCGATGACCCGATCCTTGTCTGCGTAGTCCATCGGTGGAATTGCACTGGGCGGAATTATACTGGGACGCTGCACCACCTGCGCCGACGATGCGGAAATTTTGAGTTCTGTGTTTGAGCTCAAACGCGCCGACCATACATCCAGCGATTCGAGTGTCGAATAGCCATCGCGGCGGATCTCTACATAGGCGGCCGTGTTGTCACGCGCTAGTTTGGCCGTTACCGAAATGGTGCCGTTAGCCGCATAGTTACAGATCACCTTAATGCCAGATCCCTTGGGAAGTGGAGTGTCGATTCTAACCAAACACTCCCCCAGCAGCGTGCAGAAATCGGGGTTTTCACTCTCGCCTTCCAGCAGTGGCACTCGCGCGTTGCGTTGACCATCGCGAGACGTGACAAAACTGTAGATTCCTGAGGCAGGTAACGGGGTATTGCGCGGAATTAGGATCTTGTTGACTCTGGTTTTAGTAGCCGCATCTGTGCCGCGCACCCCCAGGCTATGGGCATTGACATTGATGACATCGAAGCTGGTAGAAGCGTCGAGTATATCCCCGTGCAAAGTGGCCGCGTACAGCGCGGCGCCGTGAGCGATCAACTCATCGGGATTACTAGCCAAGCGTGGCAGCAAGCCTGACAGCTCCTGGGCTCGACTGGCGATCATTGGGATGCGGCTCGAGCCTCCCACCAACAGGAACTCGTCGATATCATCCCAGGCAAGACCGGCGGTTCGAATTACGTCGTAGGTCGTTGCCATCGCGCGTTCGACGAGCGGTTCAATTGCATCCTGGAATTCCTCGCGTCGCAGTTCGAACTTCGCGTGCTGCCCCTCGTGCTGGAAGTCAACAGGCGCGCTGTGGTGTACCGACAAGGCGTGTTTCAATTCGCGAGAATGTTTCCACAGGCGTTGCATTTGGGCATTGTCCTGTCGCGGATCGACTCCGTAGTGATCGAGGAAATGCTGGGCGATGATGGCGATGATGCGCTGATCGAAATCGCGGCCACCCAGATGAATGTCGCCATCGGTGCCTAAGGCGCGAAAGGTTCGGTCGGCAAATTCGAGCAAGGTGACATCGAAGGTTCCGCCCCCCAAATCGAAGACCAACAACCGCCGCGCTCGATCGTTGGAGTTGGAACCGACCATCATCTCATGCCCCAGCGCGATGGCCGCCGCGGTGGGTTCATTGATAATATCCAGCACCTCCAGTCCAGCCAGCTTGGCGGCTTGCTGCGTAGCCGTCCGCTTGCGCTCGTCGAAATAAGCTGGCACAGTCACGACCGCAGCAGCGACGTCGCCGTAGTTCGACCGGACGCTGTTCAACAGATGCCACATCAGGAACGCAGTTAACACTTCGGGAGGGACTTGAACTCCACGGATCTCGCGGCTGTAGTAGGGCTTGCCGATGTCCCGCTTAAACGCTTCGGCTAAACCCGCTGGGTCGGCTAAACCCAGTTCCAGAGCACTGTCGCCGAAGACGATGTCGGAGCCAAAATAGATGGCGCTGGAAATCAAATGGTTTCCCGTCTGCCCGCTGACACCCTGTGGGCGTCCACGACTATCCACGATCGACGCCAGACACGTCGTCGTACCTAAATCCAAACCTAAACCGGCATGTTGCATAGAGGAATATCTCGATTCAAGCGTCAGTGGCGCACGCTGGAAGCATGCGCTACTTTTTATTTTATTTTGTCTACCGCGACGAACTGGCGAAAGCCAGCACTACCATGAGCACCAGCATAACGACCAGAAGCGCAATAGCTCTTTTCACTGATCGCCGACTCCAGGCCCATTTGCTCCACAGAACCGCGCGCGGCCCAGCGGCTTGGCTGGCCGCCACAGGCTCTACTGCTGCGGCTTCTACTGCTGCGGCTTCTACGGTTGTGATATCCACGGCTGTGATATCCACGGCTGTGATATCCACGGCGGCGACATCAACGGCGGCGACATCAACGGCGGCGTCCGCCGGCTGAGCACGTGGCAACGCAGCAGCCCGTTGTTCGGCCTCTGCGGCTTGTGCGACAGGCTGTGACGACGCGCCGGCCTGCGACGGGAGGAAGCGTTCGACCAGCTCGCGAATGGCCAGCCCACCGCTTTGCATAGTGAACTGGACATCGGGACCACGCGACGATAATCGCAAAATATCGCCCGAGCGCAACGGACATTTATCTTTGAGTTGGTGTTGGTTGATGAAAGCTGAATTGCCAGAGACTCTTAGCGCATACCACCCTTCGGTCCCGCGTCTCAGTAGAAGTTTGCCTCTTGCCAGCGGATATTGATCGTTTCGGAAACGCAGCAGGCAATCGTGGCTGAAACCTATCATAATTTCTTGGTCCTCGATGCCGATCATTTCCCCAGCGCGAGATCCAGAGGCGATGGTCAATACGATCCCAGCCTCGGGACGCTCGAGTACATGTGTTGGCAGTGGCTGGCGGTTGGCCAGCGAGGGAAACAGTGGCAGCACCTGAGCCGCGTCAGTCTGAGAAGTGTGGCATTCAGAAACCGCTGCGAGCTTGCTGGCACCAATTCTGCGAAGCGGTTTGGGCATTGCAGCCAGTTTCCTCGGACACTTATGAGCGGAACTTCTTTACAGCCCATCATACTCCGATCGATCGGCTACTTTTAGTGGCGGGTTGCCGATTGGGGGAGAAAAACAGTGGTCGTCTGGCCAGCCTGGGAGGCTGTTGTGGCTATCACCCTTGAACTACACTGAAAGCTGCTGTGGATACAGCACCTTATTCGCCAGCCCGTTTCGGAATCGCATGACGCCTATGCCTAACTCCAGTTCCGGTTGTTCGATCGCTAGCGAGCTCTTAGCGGCCATCGCGCGCAGTAAAACAGTCGGCGAATTTCGCGAACAAGCGTTAGCCGCCGTGGCAGATCAGTTCGACCAAGCTCGCGTGGCGTGGGTCCACCAGCAGGGTCCGCGTTGGGAAGTCGCTGGCTCGGCCGGCTCTCTGACACACCTGCCAATCGACCTAGCCGCTACGGCCGGTGAGCAAATGACTGTGCTCAGTGCGGAGGGTTGGCTGGCCGTCCCAATTGCCGGACATCTGCAACCCCCTGAAGTGCTACTGTTGAGCCCTGCCAATGTGGTCGATGCCGATGAAGCGGCGGCGATGGGGCACATCCTGCGCAGCGGTATTATCATTGCCCAGGACCATGCTGGACTGCAGATTCGCGTCGAGCAGTTGCAGACGCTGCTGCAGTTGGCTGCCGATTGGCAACAGAGCCACGACCTGAGCGAACTGCTGAACAACATGGCCCAAGCGGCCGCGCGCGTACTGCACGGCGATCGCTCGAGTATCTTCCTGTGGGACAAGCCCGCGGGACAATTGGTCGGCCATCCCGCCATGGGTGTGGAAGGTGCAGCACTGCGTATTCGCGACGACCAGGGCGTCGCTGGGCAAGTCCTCAAGAGCGGGCAATCAGAGCGGTGGGATGCATCGGGCGATCCAGATGCGATCAATGCCAAAGTGGGGCTACAGTTGGGCTACACCACGCGCTCCTTAGTAGCTGTGCCGCTGCTCGACCGACGCAATCGCCCACTGGGGGTTTTTGAAGTCCTGAACCATCGCTCGGGACAATTCTCGAGCGAGGACGAGCGGTTCCTGGCAGAATTGGCGCGACACGCGGCCGCGGCGGTGGAGAATACCCAGCACATCGCGTCGTTGATCAAAAGCCGCGATCGATTGGTGCAAAGCGTATCTGAATCGCTCCAACTGATCGGTGACTGCCCGCAGATTCGCGCCTTGCGCGATACGGTGGCGCGCGTGGCCCCGACCGAATTGGCCGTGCTCATCCTGGGAGAAAATGGGACTGGCAAGGAGGTCGTCGCGCGCAGCCTACATTTGCAGAGCAATCGCCGGGACCAGCCCTTTGTCGCCGTCAACTGCGCGGCCATTGCGGAAACGCTATTGGAAAGTGAACTATTTGGCCACGAAAAAGGGGCCTTCACCGACGCAGTCAGCCAGCGCGCGGGAAAATTTGAGCTAGCTTCAGGTGGGACGCTGCTGCTGGATGAAATTGGCGAGATGAGCGTGGGTGGCCAGGCCAAATTGCTGCGCGTGTTGGAGGACAAAGTCGTGGTGCGTGTGGGGGGGAGTCAATCCATCCAGACCGACGTACGCGTGATCGCAGCCACCAACCA
>CAKQNH010000372.1 GCA_934255105.1 uncultured Pirellulaceae bacterium | reverse complement strand
ACCCAGGGCGGTTGATTCAAACGATTTAGGCCGCACCACAGGCACTCCCAGCAGGTCGGCTTGGAATTGCATCAGCAGATCATTTCTGGCAGCCCCCCCGTCGACTCGCAACGAGCGGATTTTGATATTGGCATCGGCCCGCATGGCCGCCAAAACATCGGCGGTTTGAAATGCGATCGATTCCAGAGCGGCGCGGGCAATGTGGGCCGCCGTGGCACCGCGCGTCAGCCCCGATATGCTTCCGCGGGCGTAGGCATCCCAGTGAGGTGCCCCCAGCCCAGCGAATGCGGGCACGAGATAGACTCCGCCATTATCGGGCACTTGCAACGCCAATTTTTCAACATCTTCTGCCTTTTTGATCAGCCCCAAACCGTCGCGCAGCCACTGCACGACTGCCCCCGCGATGAAGATGCTCCCCTCGAGAGCGTATTCGGGCTGTTTGCCGATCTTCCAAGCGACGGTTGTCAGCAGATTGTTGGATGACGCGTGAGGCTTTTTGCCAGTGTTCATTAACATGAAACAACCGGTGCCGTATGTATTCTTGACCATTCCCGGTTGGGTACACATCTGCCCGAACAGAGCGGCATGCTGATCGCCTGCGATGCCCGCGACGGGAATGGCCCTGCCGAATAGTTTCTTGTCGGTCTCGGCCACCACTTCGCTGGAAGAACATATCTCTGGCAACACGCTCTTGGGAATCTTAAGCGCTTTGAGCAAATCTGCGTCCCACTGACCCGTGTGGATATCGCACAACATCGTCCGCCCAGCATTGGTTAGGTCGGTTTTATGAACAGCTCCTTTGTCCGGCGTGCCACCGGTCAATTTCCAGATCAACCAGGAATCTACAGTGCCGAATGCTAAATCGCCGGCCGCAGCCGAATCGCGCGCCCCCGGTACGTTGTCCAGCAACCACTGGAGCTTGGTACCTGCAAAATAGGCATCGATGATGAGACCTGTTTTAGCAGTGATCGACTGTGCCGCTTTAGTTTTCCGCAATCGATCGCAAATGTCCGCCGTGCGTCTGTCCTGCCACACGATGGCTCGATGCAGCGGCTGACCGGTGCGTCGATTCCATAGCAGAGTAGTCTCGCGCTGGTTGGTGATACCGATGGCGGCAATCTGCGAGGCGTCGATCTTGGCTTTCTTCAATGCCGCTTTGGCCACAGCTAGTTGGCTGCTCCAGATCTCCTCTGGATCGTGCTCAACCCAACCGGGCTTGGGGAAATACTGCGTGAATTCCTTTTGGGCCGTGGCCACGATGGAACCGTCGACCGCCAGCACCAGGGCTCGCGAGCTGGTAGTTCCCTGATCCAAAGCCAAAATAAACGAGGTCATATCGGACACTTTAGTGAGGGGTTGTTACTTAGCCTGCAAGTCTTTGAGCGACTTTTTGAAGCCTTCGGCCAATTTATCTACGACGTCCTGATGCCCGGTCAGCTTGATGAAATACTGCCCCTGTTGCTTGCTGACAATGATGGCGGCCAGCATCCGATAATCAGGGCGCAACACGGCTTTAGCACCAGAGAATGGTCCGCCTCCCATGGTGTCTTTAAAGCTGCCAGTTACATCGACCCAGTGCACTGTCAGTCCGTCCACGGTGAACTTTTCCGTTTTTGCCTTGTCCTTGGTCGACTTGCCATCGGGCTGCTCGAACTGGCCGTACCAACGCTCGATATTAGCGTCGACCGAACCGCCCGCCCCCATGATCGTAATGCGAGCCTTCTCATCACCCTCTAAGGCGTCTGCCGGGGCGCTGAATTCATACTCGACGATGTTCGACTTGGGCTGGATCTTCTTCCACTCCGCAGGTACCTCCATCGTGATCTGGCCATCTGCCAAGCTGATTTTGGACGCATCTTGTGCGTGGCCGAGACTCGTCAAAGTACACCAGCAGGCTAGTCCTGAAAGTGCTATCGTCGCTAGGGTTCTAATCATTGCAGTAAAAACTCCGTTGAGCAGGTTCGTTGGAAACTCGATGCATTGCAGGTGACCATTGTAGCACATTTGTGATCGTGCTTTGTCACGCGCTAAGGCGCAGCGAAGCCGTAGCACGAGCTCTCTTGCTTTTTATACCCCACAAGTTATTCCTGGCCACGTGAATCGTACCCTTGCCCGCGCAGCGGGAGGGGTCGAGCCTAGGCGAGGGGGAGGGCGGAAACGGGTTGACGGAATGCACGGATGTAGATTGCGCTTGCCCTCTCCCTCGCTTAGGCTCGACCTCTCCCAGAGGAAGAGGATCCAGTGCGAGCAGAGCTAACGCAAGAAAATCGATAGGGAAAAGGCTCGTGAAAAAATGTGGGGTATAAAAAGGCACTCTTGCCCGTTTTCTCCATTGGAACACGCGGGCAATACCCACACGGTTAACAAAGAGCGAAGAGCACGCAGCAAACTACAGACTCACGTCGAGGCGACCTTGGGAGATCTGCGTTGAAACCTGCTCGGCTTGCTGGATCAAGGCCACCATCGCCTCACCCTGCTGCCGCTGGGTCTGAAGGGACTTTTGTGCCACGGCTACGGATTTATTTTGCTGAATTTGAGAATTTTTGACCGCACAAGCGGCCGCGACTGTAAAGTTTGCATCCATTTTTACGTCTATCTCTACAGAAGGTATGAGCGTGGTGCTCATGCGGTAAGGTTTCACGCACCTGGCCGTGTGCGGCACTTAGGTTATCTACCACTTTCGGACGCTGCGGGCGACGCAGCTTAGACGGCACAACGCAAAAAGCACCAGTCTGCTGATTCGCTTTCGCTGCAAGCGTTATAATTCCAAAACCCGACCGCTTTTACGTAAGGATCCTGTTCATGAGCACGGCTGCCCCCACCACGACCGACTTGACGCAATTACTGCAAGAAAAATTTGGCCTGGAGACGTTCCGTCCGGGTCAACTGGCTGTTATCCAACGATTGCTGGCGGGTAAATCTGCGGCAGCCATCTTCCCCACCGGGGGTGGCAAATCGCTGTGTTACCAATTCCCCGCCGTCCTGTTAGATGGCCTGACGCTGGTCGTCTCCCCCTTGATGGCTCTCATGCGCGAGCAGGTCGATACGCTGGTGTCGCGCGGCATTGCAGCCGCTAGGTTGGATTCAAGTCTAACCGCCGAGGAGTCTCGGCAGGTCATGCACCAGGTTCGCGCGGGCGAGTTGAAGATGCTGTACGTGGCACCCGAACGGTTTTTTAATGAGCGCTTTCGAGAATTCATTTTCGGCATTCCCGTCGCCATGTTCGCAATTGACGAAGCGCACTGTATCAGCCAGTGGGGGCACAACTTCCGTCCTGACTATTTGAAACTGGCTAAGATCGCCGAGCAGCTTGGTGCCGAGCGCGTCTTGGCGTTGACCGCAACGGCGACTCCCGCCGTCATGGACGATATCCGTCGCGAGTTTTCGATTGCGCCGGAGGATGCCGTGCAGACCGAGTTCTATCGCTCCAACTTGACCTTGCGATTTACGCTGGCCGAAGAGAAGACACGCGACGCGATGTTGCTGGAGCGACTCAAATCGCAATCGCCAGGTCCAACGCTGGTCTATGTTACCTTGCAAAAGACCGCCGAATTTGTGGCGGAGAAATTGACCAAAGCAGGCCTGGATGCGCGTCCCTACCACGCTGGCCTGGAGGACGAAAAACGCCGCCAGACTCAGGATTGGTTTATGCAGTCAGACGATGGAATTGTGGTCGCCACTATCGCGTTTGGGATGGGGGTCGACAAGTCCAACATCCGCGCAATCTATCACTACAATCCTTCCAAATCGCTGGAGAACTGGGCGCAAGAGATCGGACGAGCGGGCCGCGACGGAGAGCCAGCTACGTGCGAAACGCTGTTGGTCCCCGAGGATCGAGTGGTGCTGGAGAATTTCGCCTATGGCGATACGCCGGGACTAGCATCGGTGCGGCGGTTCGTCGAGTTTCTAGTGGGACAACCTGAGCGGTTCTTTGTCAGCTACTATTCGCTGGCCTACGAGGCCGACATTCGAGATTCGGTAGTTCGCACGTTTTTGACTTACCTAGAGCTCCAAGAAGTGCTCGAAGGGACCGCGCCGCGCTATGAGACCTACAAGTTCAAGCCCAAAGTCGCTTCGTCCGAAATACTCAACCACTTCGAAGGCGAACGTCGACAGTTCGCCGCTTCGGTGCTGGCGCTGACTGTCAAGAAAGTGATCTGGTATCAGATCAGCCTGCCGCAAGCCGCCAATCGGTTGCAGTGCGACCGCACCAGAATCGTCAAAATGCTCGACTACTTTGCGGATCAGGGCTGGATCGAACTGCAAGTCAGCGGGCTAGTGTTCGGCTATCGCAAACTCAAACCCATTAGCGATATCGAGAGCTTAACCCAAGATCTCTACCAGGTGGCCTTGGACCGCGAAATAGGCGAACTGACTCGATTGGACGAACTGTATCTGCTGATGAGCGCAGAGAGCTGTCAGAGTGCGCTGCTATCGCAACACTTTGGTCAACCACATGCTGGGCAATGCGGCCACTGCAGCGTATGCGAGGGGACAGGAATCGACTTTCTGCCCGAGCCGGACTATCCACGCCTGGGCGATTCGGCATTGACGGCGATTCGTCGACTGCAACGTGAAAAGCCGGAACTGCTGGGCGAGGCCCGCCAGCAAGCCCGCTTCCTATGCGGTCTGTCATCGCCCAAGCTATCCCGCGCCCGGCTGACTCAGGATCCGTTCTACGGTTGTTGCTCGGCGATTCCCTTTGATCGCGTAATCGAAGCTTTGACCGACGGCTGAGTAGCAAGCGAATTGTTGCAGTCGTAGCCCATTGTGTAGAACAATTGTCTCAATTATTACGAAAGCACATCAGACTCAGGATCTCAAAAAGAAAAGTGCTGTCTTAGATAGTTGGGGCAAGTGCATTGTTAAACGATTGGGACACTCGTTCTACGCTACGAGCTTTGTTAAACGATTGGGACAATCGTTCTACGCTACGAGCTTTGTTAAACGATTGGGACAATCGTTCTACGCTACGAGCTTTGGTAAACGATTGGGACAATCGTTCTACGCTAGTCTGCTTGACGCACGAGCTGGACGCCAGCGGGCAGACACACGGCCGCCTGGCAGTTGGGAAGAACGTCGAGCAATTGCAAGCGCCATGCGCGACTGTCGATCCAATGATTTTGCTGGCACGTGCCGTCGTCCTCTAAGTGCATCTGCAACAGGCCATCGATGTATTCCGGCGGGAACAGCTCACCATCATCCGGCAGCGGAAGGGGAAAGCTGACTTGTTTCAATCCCTCCGCAATTCCTAAACCCATGGCCTTGAGGAGCGCTTCTTTGCAGACCCACAGTCGCAGCGTCGTGGTTTCCTGAAGCAGTGGAGGTAGCTCTTGCCAGACCAGTCGTTCGCGATCGCTTAGAATCTGCGAGGCGATTGAACGGTATTGCGTACGCTGGTTGATCACCTCCAGATCGACGCCCACGGGTACTTGTGCCAGCGCGATCAGCGCCCACTCGCCGGAATGGCTAACGTTGAAATGCAGCGCCGGTTTGCCCGTCTGAACTAATTGGGGCTTACCCCATCGTTCATAACGAAATGCAACGTCCGCTGCTTCGATCCCCATCTCTTTGGCCAGCAGATGTCTCAGATTGCTGCGGCACATGATAAATCGACGACGCACATCCGCATGCAC
>CAKQNH010000371.1 GCA_934255105.1 uncultured Pirellulaceae bacterium | reverse complement strand
CAATTGCCGATCGGACTTGGTTTTGAATGCCAATCTGTTTGCCTGAACTACGATCTCTGACTGTTGCGCGACCACGGTAAAGGCCCAAGTGGCGTCGGCGTGGATACTGCTCAGGGCATTGGCCAGCGGAACTGTCACATAGCGTTCGATTGCGCGCCGCAGGGGGCGCGCGCCGTACTGAGGTTGATAGCCCAGTTCGCACAGGCGATCGACGGCCGAATCGTCGAACGCCAAGCTGGAGTTGCTGTACTTCAGTCCCGGTCGCTGACGCAGTTTGTCCAGCTCGCGATAGGCGATCTGTTTGACAACCTGCTTGGAAAGTGGTCGAAATGGAACGATGCGATCCAGACGTCCCAAGAATTCCGGACGGACAAAGCCGCGTACCTCGCGTTCAAAGTGCTCGCGCCAGTTGGCGAATTCCCCATCGCCAAACCCCATGCCGCCGCCGCGAAACGTCGCTGCACCCAAGTTGCTGGTCATGATCACGACCGCATTGCGAAAGTCGGCTAAGCGTCCCTGCGAATCAGTCAGCCTGCCTTCACCGAGCATTTGCAGCAACAAGTCGAATACGTGCGGGTCCGCCTTCTCAAATTCGTCCAGCAGGACGACCGAGAAGGGTTGCTCGCGGATTGGCGATGTCAGTGCGCCGTCCCCATCGCCCGGCTTACCAATCAATTTAACGGCCGACCAGGGAGAGGCGTACTCACTCATGTCGATGCGAATCATGCGACTGGCATCGCTGTACAGCAAGCGCGCGATGGCCTTGGCCATTTCGGTTTTGCCGACTCCGGTGGGGCCGATGAACATCAGCGAAGCCAGTGGGCGACCGGGGCGAACCAAGCGAGCTTTTAGCGTGGCGATCATATCGACCACCAGGCCAATCGGCTCGGCTTGCCCCACCACCTGTTCCGACAATTGCGTGGCGATGGCCTGCAGATCCAATGGCATTGAATCATCGACTAGAAATGAGGGCAGCCCGCTTTGTTGGGCAAAGGCCCGGGAGACGCGATCGGCTTCGACCAGCGTGCCACTGGCAGCCCGATCGGCGAGGGTTCGCATCAACTGCAGTGCCGTGGCCGGTAGCGCTGAGTAGGTTGCGAAACGAGAATGCAAGCGCACTAATTCCTCGATGGCTTGTTTTGAGAAGCTGACCTGCTGAGTTTGCTGAAAGCGATCCGCCGCCGCGCGCAGAATATCGCGAACCTTGCCTTGGCTCTGCTCCTTGAACTCGAACCGTGTGAAAGCGCGCAACAACATCGGATCCTCGCGTTCGATAATCGCCAGTTGCTCGTGAGTGCATTCGGCAATGGCCAGCAGTTTTCCGCGCGCAATCGACTGTCGGACCATCGACGCGACACCGGGTTGTCCATCGATCTTGCCAGCCTCCAGCAATTCGAACAGCGAGCCCAAGTGCAGGATGGCTTGCGTGGCATACGCCTGCCGAATCAGCTTTGAGCAGCGTTGTTGCCACATCCCCATTCCCGACATGCCGGATACGATCCGCGCGCCGGATGTGGCCCAAAATCGGCGATGACCAATTCCCAGCGATGGGGCAAGTTGTACCAGGCGATGTACCAGCGACGTTTTGCCGACTCCGGACGGGCCGACCAGCAGCACGCTCTGTGGCGTGTCTCCGATGAAATGATCCGCCAGCTCTGCCGCCTTTTCATCCAAGCCGTGAATTTCGGCCAGCTTCGCTTTGCTGAGATCGCTGGCGGCCGAACGCAGAGCGGAGGTTTTCTTGCGCTGCTGTCGTTTGAGGTCTTGCTTTTCAGACTGGCCGCCCAGTGGTAGCTCCAGGGTCACATGCCGCATTTCGTAACTGCGCCGCGCCAAGCGTTCACTGAGCGCCAGCAGCCCGCGTCCCTCGGCCAGGCGCAGCAGCGCGATGCGGGCTTGCTTTGCCACCTCAGCGTCAGGCAATTCTCCGGGTTTGCCGAACAGCGTGCAATTCACGGCGGGCACGCGGACCACGCAGTGTCCATGCTCGAGCTGCCAGCGAAAACAGTCGAGCTCAATCTGCAGCGGGACCTCCCAGGCCACCTCGCGCCCTTGGGGAGGCAGCTCAACCGAGCACCGCCAGCTTTTGAGCTCTCGCGGCAACCCGCCGACAAACAGATCGGTCGGTAGCGTATCCGGCAGGCGTTTGGTCACCCGCTTCGAAAGCTGCTTGAGCACCTCCTCTACCGATTCGCCCACCGCCTGGAGACGCCACGGTCCCAGCGGTCGACCGCGCACGAAATGGTCGGAAAAGTACTCGACCTGCACAGGAACATGGATGGTTATCGATTCACTCATGCCGCATAGTGTAAGATTTGATAGACAATTGAGTGAGCCCCTGTTGGATAACGCTGTGAAGCATTTTTTGTAAAACGATTGTCCCCAGTAGAACGATTGTCCCCAGTAGAACGATTGTCCCCAATCGTTTGGTTTGCGCGTCGCTGGCAAAGCCAGCGAGGAACAGTTGGGACAACTGTTCTACGATGAAACACAGCGTTTCATTGTAGAACGATTGTCCCCAATCGTTTGGTTTGTGCGTCGCTAGCAAAGCCAGCGAGGAACAGTTGGGACAACTGTTCTACTGGGACAACTGTTCTACTAGGCCAACTGTTCTACTCGGTAGACGGTCTTTACTCAGATAATATTTCATTTTTTCAGTAGGTTAACCAGTTGAGTTCCAGCACCCAAGCCCATAAACAGTCCGCACCAACTCGGCTGCGGTTTTCCGTCGTGACGATCAGCGACTCGCGCACGCTGGAGACAGATCACAGTGGCAGTCTGCTTTGCGAATCGCTAACCGCCGCCGGCCACACGCTAGTGAGCCGCTGCATTGTCCCCGACGAACCGCTCGAGATTGCAGCCAAAGTCTGTGAATTATCCGCTGCGGCAAGTATCGAGGTCATGCTGCTGACCGGCGGCACGGGGATTTCCCCGCGCGATCAAACGCCGGAAGCGGTCAAGCCGCTGTTGGACATCGAACTGCCCGGCTTTGGCGAACTGTTTCGCATGCTGAGCTACGCCGAGATCGGGGCGGCCGCTATGCTCAGCCGCGCCCTGGCTGGTCGTCGGGCTGGCGTGCTGATCTTCTGCCTGCCCGGCAGCCAAGCGGCTGTGCGCTTGGCCGCCGACAAGATCCTAGTCCCCGAACTGCCGCATTTGGTTCACCACTCCCGCGAAACCACTCCCTAGGCTCGCATTTCGTAGGCTCGTTACGAGCCTACGACAGAGAACCCAGCTCCGCAGAGGGGGATTTTTCGGTGTTGGGGATGGGGTAGAATGTGGGGCATGCCAGACCTTTTGAAATACGTGCTATTAGTGCTCTTCCTGTTTGTAGTTTTTGCGCTCGTTTGGATTCTGCGCGATGGCTTCACGGTGCGCCAGGGAGGGAGCGTTTGGTAGAACTCGCAGCCCAGGCCTTACGAGAGACTTTGACATGCCACAGACACACATCTGCTCGCGACCTCTGCAGTTCGAATCGCTTGAAAATCGACGCTTGCTGGCTCTCAATCCAACAGCCGGAGAACAAGAACTGTTGCAATTGGTCAATCGCTTTCGCACCGATCCGCAAGGTGAGTTCGCGCGTCTGATCACCAGCACTTCGCCCCTACAGGCTCGCGATCCGGTACTGCAACTGGATCTCGACTATGCACAGGTCAACGGCAGCGTGCTCAAATCACAACTAGAGAGCGTGCCAGCGGTGCCACCCGTAGCGTGGAACGACGCAATCAATAGTTTTGCGGCTGCGCACAACGCAAACATGATCGCTTCTAATCCGCCGCAACAATTCCACTCGAACTCTCTTGAACGGCGCATTGCGCTACAAAATGCTGGAGTCGCATTGCGCATCGCGGCGGGCGAGAAGATTACTTCAGAGAATGTGTTTGGATACGGCAAGTCGGCCTTGCATACTTTTGCGGCTTTCGTGATCGATTGGGAGCGAGGGGGGCCCAATGGCATGCGCAGCGACTTGGGGCATCGCGTGTCGATTGCCAATGCCGACTTCGAACAGGTTGGGCAGGCCACTACTCCGTTCTCTGGGGCAAACTTTGGCCCGCAGGTTACGACTCAAGTGTTCGCCAATATTGAGAACCAGCCAGCCATGGTGGTGGGAGCTGTATTCGAGGATCTCAACGCCAGCGGTTGGTACGAAGCCGGCGAAGGGCTGGGCAATGTGCAGATCGTCTTCAGTGGGGCGGCGGGTGACTTTACCACCCAGTCGCTCGGTGCGGGAGGCTACCAAGTGGAGCTGCCTGCTGGGACCTACACCGCGACTGCTACGGGAGGAGGGATGAAACATGCCGTCGTCGTCAACAATGTGACTATCGGCTCGACCAATGTCTGGAAGAATATCATCTACGACCCGAGCCTACCTCCGCCAGACCGACTCGAACCCAACGACTCACTCTCCACAGCCACATTGCTCAGTGGCAGCAAACAAACCTTCAGCGGACTGTCTATCCACACCAGCGGCGATGTCGACTATTTCCGTTTGAATTCTCAAGGAACGGGAACTGTCAAGATCGCCCTGGACTTCGATCGTGCAGCGGGGAATTTAGAGCTGAGGCTGTTGAATTCCAGCGGAGCAGAATTGGCCAAATCGACAATGACCGCGACCGGTCAAGGGCTTGCGGCCAGTGTGAGTCGCGATACGACTTACTTTATTCAAGTGCTGGGGAGCGGTGGGGCGAAAAACGGCTCGTATCTCTTGGCCGTCGATCCTCCCGCACCGGCAGCACCCTTCGCCGAACTCGATCGGAGCAATGCCAGCTCGCTCAACCCCAGCACAACTATTAATAGCCTGATCGCCAATGATCGCGACCCCGACGGCGACCCGAGCCAGCTCATCGCCAAGCTATCCCCGGGGACTCCCTCAGCGTTTACGCTGAGCGGAAACACCTTGAGGTATACGGCCCCCGAGGGCTTCGGCGGCGTCCACCGAGCGACCTATACCGTCACCGACGATCAGGGGCTGACCTCGGCTCCTGGCACGATAGAAATTTTTGTTGTCAACTTTGCTGCCGAGCGACCTTGGCACAATAAATCGCTTGCCGTCGACGTCAATGGTGATGGGGTGGTCACAGCCCAAGACGCGCTGACCGTTATCAACGAGCTCAATTTACGCAAAGTGCGAGTGCTGCCCATCGCGGGCGACAACATCTTCGATATGTTCGGGTTTATGGACACTTATTCCGATGGCATGATAACACCCCAGGACGCATTGGATGTGATCAACCACCTCAACGCTTCCAGGCAGGGTACGGGCGAAGGGGAGGGGCTCGACTCTGGCAACGTGTCTGACCCGAACGCGCTGAATACTGAATTACCAAACCCAGCAGACCACGACGTGGCTTTGGCCGCGTTGTACTGCACGCCCCTCACGTATGAGTTCGAAGCCCAGCGCCGGCGCAATTGGTCGGAGCCAGAGCAACCTGGCAACGCGCCCGCTAGCTTTTGAAGCACGCCCTGGGCGATGCCCCAGGAGCTGAAACATTGGTCTGCTGCGACTTGTCGTAGCTTTGGCGGTGACGACGGAGCGGGAAGGATTTATACGGTGGAGACTTGTTCGGCGGCAGTCTGGCTTGGGATAGAACTGTTTTGCACCGCTATACACAGTGTGTGGTGAAGGTTCGCGTTAAAAGCTACGACAAGTCGCAGCAGTCCACGGAG
>CAKQNH010000370.1 GCA_934255105.1 uncultured Pirellulaceae bacterium | reverse complement strand
CGCGCAGCTTTTCTCGATCTGCGTTGATAAAGCCAAATGGATCAGTGAACCATGGATCGGTGCCAGTCTCGCGCAGAATCCAGTCGATGATCGCCTGCTGCGGTCGGTCGATTTGGCTCAGTTCGCGCGTGTAAGGCCGCAGGTCGTATTCCTCCCAGTACTGCCCCGCATCGGTGGGTAGCGGGGGAGCGCCACCCGTTTTGCGAGTCTGTAGTGGTGAACTGGATTTCGAATTCTGGCCGCCGCTGCCGGCTGCTGAGCCGGCTGTAGCACTAGCCTCTAAGCTGGGTACGCTGGCCGGCTGCTGGTCGGGGGGCTGCGCGCTGGCTGGAGGCAAGCCGCTACCGATCAGGCCGCTACCGATCAGGCCGCAGGCCAGTAGCGCGCAAGCAATCGCGCGCAGGCTGGCTGGGTAGCGCAGCAGTTTCCCGTAGCGGAACTCGCTAAGAGTTTCGTTAGTGGAGAGCGACGCGCCGAAAGTCTTGGCGACTTCCGCTACATCAAGAGTTTCGCTCGCGGAGGGTGAGTCGCCGAAAGTCTGGGGGGCTTCCGCTGCATAGTTCACAGCGCCAGCTTCGGCCATGCGATCCTGGGTAACTAACACTTCATCTCAACCTTGATTATTTGGCTGTGCGCATCATGCATAACTTGGAGGGAAAACTTGAGTATCTACGGCCAAGTCAGATAACGAAATTAAGAGCTGTCGGCGACTATAGGCTATCGACGTGAGACAAGCCAAGATCAATCCCAATTGCAAGCATTGGAGATCTGAGGGAGGGTGGTTGCGAAGCCGCCGATTATTTTTTGACCATTGCAGAAAATTGATTGACTGAGGGCGAAAGATTTCTGACACTTAGAGGTAAACCCGCTAGAGGTAGTATTGGATTTGAAGCAAGTGCTACTGAGCGAGTGGTTGCACTGTGAGGTGATGCATGACGGATCCGACCAGCTATGACTCGCATACGAATGCCAATCAACACGCGCCTGAAACGGTGCCAGCGGATGACGTGTATCGAAGCAGCGTGCAGCCGTCTGCTTCAGAAGCTGCGCAGGGCCGAACGACAAGTGCTGTGGTGGCGCGTGGCACACTAGTGCTGTCGCTGCTATCGCGACAGGCCGCCGCTGCCCGGGCCGAAGCGCAGTGCGCCGAACTGCGAATACTGCTGGGGGAGGCTCAGGCGGGAGAGTCGTCGCGTTTGCAGCGCTGGTTGCGCATCCATGCAGCGGAATATACTGGCGCAGAATATGAATATCCAGCAGTAGAATATCCAGCAGTAGAATATCCAACTGATTGTTCCCCTGGCTATCTACCCGCCGATGCTTGGCCACTTTCTGAAGGTCCCCTGCGATGCGATTCGGCCTCGAGCATGGGGAGTGGGCCGCGCTTGCGAGACAACGCCGATGGTAGCGTCGATGAGTTGCTGCGGGCCGCGGTGCCCACTGGCGGTCGTCTGCCAGGCGGGTTGAACGACTGGCAGTCGCTGCTCGCCCCGGCCAGAGCTCGTTTGCACGAGCAGGCGGAGAGGCTGAGAACTGGTTCTGTGCAGGCGAGAGATCGTCAGGTGGAAGAGGAGAAGTGGGCAGGGGAGAGGGTAGGGGGGACCGACGGCGGAGCGTCGAGCCACATTGAAGAACAGCCGTTGGTTAAAGAGAGGCAGTTGCAAGCTGAGAGAGGGAAGGGGAAAGGGAAGAGGGTAGGGGGGACCGACGGCGGAGCGTCGAGCCACATTGAAAAAAAGCAGGTGATTAAAGAACAGCAGTTGCAGCATCAGCAGCGGATGAGAGCGTGGCGCGGGCGCGGCGCGCTGCTGAGCATGCTGGCGCACGGGGTGCTACTGCTGTTGCTGGCGTGGATGACGTTGCGTCCGCCCCAGCCGCCGGCAAGTTTGGCACTGCAGGCTAACCCAGTGGAATGGCTTCCCCAAGCGTTGGAAGTTAGCCAGCCGATGGAGCTGAGCAGTCCCGAACAGCCGGCCGAAGATAGTGCCACGCAGGAAGCGTTCGACGTGTCGCAGTCGCTCAGTCAAGTTTCAAGCGATGTTGGTTCGACGCTGACTGAACTGGCTGCACCGCTGGCCAGTGGCTTGCCCAGCCAGAGCCTGCTATCCGCTCACTCGGGCGCACTGAAGCTCATTCAGAGCAGCACTACTTTTTTTGGAGCGGCCGCCAGCGGCAATTGCTTTTGCTATGTGATCGACGGCTCAGGCAGTATGCGCAATGGGCCGTGGGAAGCGGCTAGATTCGAATTGCTCAAGTCCTTGGCGTCGCTGACTGAGAAGCAGCGTTTCTACATCATCTTCTTCAACCGCGAGCTGAGTGCGATTCCATTGCCGGGCGAAAAGGATCCGGCCCCAGCAGCCTTGTATGCCACCCGTGAGAATTTGGCTCACACGCGTCGCTGGCTCGACACGCTGCGGATTGGCATCGGGGCACCTCCCAATGACGCGCTGGCCATGGCGATCGACAAAGAGCCCGATGCGATCTACTTGCTGACCGACGGAGTGACGAGCGTCGATGTGGCCGGATTTCTGCGTGAACGCAATAGGATTAGCGATTTCATCGCGGGAGAGCAGGTCCGAGTCCCCGTCCACACGATCGCTTTTTATTCGCTGGATGGGCAAGCGATGCTCAAGCAGCTCGCCGCAGAGAACGCAGGCCACTTTATTTACGTTCCCGACCCGCGGCGATGAACGGGCAATGACCACACCGCGACGCATTTTGTAGCGGAAGTCGCCAAGACTTTTGGTTTTGGACTTGTATACTGGAGTTTAAGACTTTTACGGAGGATAGTTACCACGATGTCACCTGTGCACGAAAACACCACGCCTTTCGATCGCAATGCGGGGAATCTCGTGGCGTTTCTGATCAGCCTGGTGGCGCATGTGGGGCTTTTTTTGCTGCTCGCTTGCTGGGTCTACTCGACGGGCACCTCCAGCCAGGGGTTGTTGCTGAGGGCCGATGTCGGGGAGTCGGAGAGTGTAGCCCTGGATATGGTGCAGACGTTCGACGTCGAGCCTCAAGCCGAATCATCTCCGGCACCGCAGGCTAGCCCAGAGATCTCGCTGAATGTCAAACTCGATAGCGTGTTGCCGACGCCCGGCGATCTGCCGTCAAATCGATTGATGGTCGATCTCGCGTCGGCTGCACTGGCGTCCTCGACCAGCGGCGTAGCCTCCGATTCCAGTCAGGTGCTGGAGGAGCGAGGATATGGGCGTGGTGCTAGTTTCTTTGGCAGCCGGGCCTACGGCGATCGCTTCGTATACGTGATGGATAGCTCCAGTAGCATGACTGGCCCGCGCTGGTCGGCGGCTTGCACCCAGCTCCTCAAAAGCATTGAACAGCTTGAGCCGAATCAAGAGTTTTTTGTCATCTGTTTCGATTACCAAACTACTTTTCTGTTCAATCTCCCACCGCACCGAATTAAATATGTGGTCAAGACAGACAAGTCGTCGCGGGCAGTCCGCAATTGGCTGGCCAGTCGCACGCTGGGGAAGGCCACCATGCCTGGGGAGGCGTTGCAGGTGGCCCTGCAGCTCAATCCCGACGCGATATTTCTGCTGTCCGACGGAGAGATCCAGGACCAATCCGTGTTGATGCTGCAGATGCTCAATGCGGCGGATTCGACCAGTCGGCAGATTCCCATCCATACGATCTCGCTATTTAGTCGCGAGGGCTGGTGGGCTCTGCAGAAAATCGCTGCGGATAACGGCGGCACTTTTACTCCCGTCCAAGGCGGGTAGCGTTACTTGTCGGTCTTCTTCAGCCCCACTGCCTGGCCGTCGAGTCCCCATTCTGGCGAGATGGACGCGTTGAGGTGGGTTAACACAGTGGGTGCCACGTCGACTTGCCAAGTCGGTTTGTCGGATGTGCCTCGCTTGGCAGACGGCCCGCTGACGATGAGAAAAATCGTGCGGATTTCGGGGACGTCAACACCGTTGCTGTGAGTCGTTCCTTTGCCGCCGTGATCGGTGCAGACGATGGTGATCCAATCTTCTTTGTCAAAATTTGGCCGCGATTTTATCGCTGAGATTAGTTCGCCGACGTTGGCATCGACCGTCTCGATGGCGGCGATATACTCGGGCACCGTGGGGTGAAAACCGTGCTTGTGTCCAGTGCCGTCCACGCTTCCTTGGTAGCAAAACACCAGGTCGGCGTCGGCAGTCTTCAGGTACTCAGCGCAAGCCTCAGCGGCGGCGCGGTCATTGCCGCCGTAGCCCTTGTCACCACTGAAATTGCGCGACACATCGGCGGCGGAGACGATCTTGTCTTCGATAGGTGGCCACGTCGAGAACGAAGCCGTGACCGCTGTCGGGCGAGCCTCTTTTAAGCGCGCGAACATGTGTGGGTAACGCTCGTAGTTGGGCTCCGTGAATTTATTGTCCAATACGTTATGTTTGTCTGGCCAGACGCCGGTCAGCAGATTGGACCAGCCTGGGCCACTGATCGTATCGGCCTTGTCGGTCGCGTGGGGTTTGCGAATATCTGTTCCTTCGAACAGGATTCCAGCTTCGATCAGTGAATCTATATTGGGCGTCCTGGCAGCTTTCAACGCATCGGGGCGGCAACCATCGATGCCGATGACCAGCACTCGCGGTGTCGCTTCTTGGGCGGTGGCTTGCTGAGTTGCCGCGTTTTGGGCGACGGCCAGGGGTAGCGCGAGGACTGCGGCGAGCGTCCAGTAGCTGGCGATTTTGCAATGCATGGCAGGGTCTCTTTGGGTAGGGGTTGAGGGGGGGCGGGATAGTAGGCTTGACGACCAAGCTCCTCAGTTTACCACAAGGATGGGGGCGTTGTGCGTCGAATCATCTGCAGTTTTTTAACCGCGTGGTATCCGCAATGCCGCGAGTCAATCGATGCGTTTATTCGTCCTAAGTAGCTCCAAGTTACCAGCCAACTCCAACTCCAACTCCAACTCCAACTCCAACTCCAACTCCAACTCCAACTCCAACTCCAACTTAAACTTAAGCACGAGCACGAGCACGAGCACGAGCGCGAGCACGAGCACGAGCACGAGCACGAGCACGAGCACGAGCACGAGCACGAGCGCGAGCGCGAGCACGAGCACGAGTACGAGTACGAGCACGAGTACGAGTACGAGTACGAGCACGAGTACGAGTACGAGTACGAGTACGAGTACGAGCACGAGTACGAGTACGAGCACGAGTACGAGTACGAGTACGGGCACGGGCACGAGTACGAGTACGGGCACGAGTACGAGTACGAAATTCGGCTTTCAGCGCAAGCACAAAAAAAGGGCGAGCCCTTAGGCTCGCCCTCGATGGTGTTGGTCGACCGATGTGGTCGAGCTACCGTAAAGGTATTTCGCTGAGAGACTACTTCACTAGATCTTCGATAACGCTATCGAGCTCGGTCCAGTGGACACCGGTGGAGACCACCTTGCCGGTCTTGTCGACGACCACGTTGAAGGGCAGCGTCAAGATGCCATAGCTCACGGCCAGATCGCTTTCGAGACCACCTTGGTCGTGTAGTTGGATCCAGTCGTAGCGGTTTTCGCGCAAGTAGGCTTTGGCCAAATCGGCATTGCTGTCGAAGTTGATTCCGACGACTTGCAGTTTGGTTTTTGCGTATTTGGATTTCAGTTCGTTCAATGCTCGCATTTCGGCTTTGCAGCCTTCGCACCAAGTGGCCCAGCAGTGATAGACGACGGGGCCGCCTAGATAGGC
>CAKQNH010000369.1 GCA_934255105.1 uncultured Pirellulaceae bacterium | reverse complement strand
GCATTCGGATGCAAGCTTCAACTCGATGCTGGCCACGCACAACATCGGGCATTTCGTATAGATGGTAGATGTCATCCAGTTTGCCATTCTTTGACTTGCTGCGAATTTCACGCGGCACTACGACTTGCCCATCCACCGTAAGACTCACCAACTTGGATAGGGGCTCAAGCAGCAAGCCTTGAGTAGTGTGGGACCAGGCGCAACGCACGCGGATCGTCATCCCTTGCGAAGGGCAGCCTGTTTCAAGCACATCTTCGGGACCGATTGCAACCAGAGAAACCATCGGCCTTGTGTTCGTCGAATCCAGCCACCAGCACCACTGCTCTTGATGTTGCAAGACATAGTCTTCGAGTGCTTGGGACGCAGAGTGCATGAGCAGTTCGTTGTCAGTTCGCGCATCGCGACGAACAGCGATCGTCCAATTGTTTTTCAACGCCTTGAGCCAACTTTCCCAGCTAGGTTCTTCAGCGAGGAACAAGGTGCGAAAACCGGTCGTGATGTCCGCAAACCACCAGGGCTGCGGGCCGTGCGCATCCTGCAATGCGACGTATGGAATCTGTCCGCGATAAAGATGCAGGAAAGGTTCCGTATCTGTAAAGTCGGGGTTGCCAAAATGAAATGTGCTAATCGCGGCAAATCCACCACGGTCCAAGGAGTCATCTAGCAGCAATCGCACGAGATCTTCATTCTCGCCGAATTGCCATATCAGCCGTCCACCAGCCTGCTCCAGTGGCTGCAATCTCTTCGTGCGGTACTCTTCCCAAGTCAGTGGCTTGTCACCTGCCAAAGAGCCGGCGGCCGCATTCAGATCCTCTGCGACAATGTCGCTCATGTGACTATACGTCCCTTCACCGGGGACCTGGATCCAAGTCCCGTACTCTTCGTTGGCAACAACGAACTCAACCGGCACGCCCGCTTCGTCTGCTACCCGCTGTGCCGCTGCCAACCACTCGGCGCTAGAATTCTTTGCACCCCACAGATGAATGCCGAGTCGTTGGGCTAGAAGCACAGCATCTCGAGGACTGCCTGTTCCATGCGCCTGGATTTGAGCGGAGAAGATCTTTAGGTTTTGAGGAAGTGGGGTAGCCTGGCTGAAGCGCGCAGTTTGATTCGATCTTGCTAGCGGCTGATCAGCTTCTGCGGCGAGTTCCAAACTGGCAAGTGCATCAACGACATGATAAGTCGATAAAGGATTGGACAGCCATCCGGGCCTCTCGCCAAAACCATCATCGGCATTTTTCAAGCTTAGCAAGAATGCCGCTGCGGCCGTTTCGTCGATCGGCTTTGCATCGAGCAATTTCAGTGAACGTAGGGCGGCGCGGGTATAAGTGGCCGTGCTGACGCCCGACATGGATGCGCCCGGTTGCCAAGTGAAACCTCCATCGGATTGTTGACACGCTCGCAACCACGCAACCAACGGGTCTCGCAACTCCTCGACCTGATCGAACAGCCGCGTAGCTTGAAGCCCCCACCAAGTTGCGACGACATGACCATCGCTGCCATCGTCGGCCGGCGTATTGTTGAAGCAGCCATTCGGTCGCCGGCGCTGGCCAACATACTCTCGCATGGATTCGTCCAGGTCATCCCAAGGCAGATTCAGTTGCTTCCGGCATAGCAGCGTTGCAATCTGTTTGCGAAAGATTGGACAGGCACTCTTCTCATACTGGCTCGCGTAAGGAATCGGGGCTTTCCACTGGGCAACTTTGTACCCGAAATCCGAGGTATCTTGGTCCAGCCACTGCAGCGTCTCGATCTGTTGTAAATCAAATTCTAGATAGTGCTGACTGATCGGCTTCCGGGCCGCTGGATGCTCGCGTCGTACAAACTCCGCAAGCGACTTAATGTCGGTCAGCTCGATCTGCAGCGCGACGCAGCAGCCAACCACTGCGTGCGTTGCGACCAAGTGGGAGCGAGGTTGATCGCTCCAGCCGAACCCACCATCGGGCTTGCGCAGCCCCTGCAGGTAATCTTGAACTTTCGGTTCTGCAGCGAACAAGCGCCCATTCAACGAAGCGAGCCAGCCGGCCACAGCCAAGCTTTGCAGTGCAGTGCGCCGTGAAGGTCGGACGCCGAGTTGATTACTCATAATTTAGACACCCTAGAAGATTGTTTCGCCTGTCACCGCTTGGCCACCCACGGAAAGTTCTGGTTCTCAACGCGGGCCTCGTCCATCAGTTGTTCCGCTTTGGCAACCAGTTCCGGGTGCTGGCGCGCCACGTCATGGCTTTCGGCGGAGTCTGATTCCAAATTGTACAATTCAGTCGACGCGCCGATACGATTGCGCACCCCCTTCCAGTTCCCGAATCGGATCGCCTGCTTGGGCTCTCGTTCGTGAAGTTCCCAGTAGAAGTAATCGCGTGTCGGCGCGTTGCTCCCCTTCAGATAGGAAACCAGCGAGATTCCGTCGGAGTGAAGGTCAGGTGGCAGGGTTGCATGTGCGAGCTCAACGGCGGTGGGAAGAAAATCCCAAAATGCCCAGGGCTCGTCGCTGACGCGTCCAGCAGGCACCACACCGGGCCAGCGCGCGATCGCTGGCTGACGCAAGCCGCCTTCGTACATCGTGCGCTTATAGCCTCGTAAGGTTCCACCCATCGATTGATCAAATCGCTTTCCAATGTCCGAATCGGGGGCGAACGAGGAACCATTGTCCCCGGCAAAAATGACCAGCGTGTTTTGATCGACTTGCATCTCCTTCAACAAATTGAATAGCCGTCCCATGTCGGTATCCAACCGCGTGACCATCGCCGCGTAAGCCCGCTCTTGCTGTGTCCAATCCTTCCGCTCGGCATAGATGCCAAGGTCATCGATTTCATACTTTCCATGCGGTAAGGTGGTGGCATAAAATAGAAAGAAAGGCTTTGAGCGCTGCTGGCTAACCCATTGGAGCATGTCTTTCTGAATCAGCTCGGCGGCATAAGTCTTCTTGGCATTGTCGTTGTTTTCCGGCAGTTCGATGCGAGATTCGTCGTCATGCAAATAGGTTGGGAAATAGCTGTGCGCGTGAACTTGGCCGTTGTAACCAAAAAAATGATCAAAGCCTTTCTTGTGCGGACTACCGGTGGTGTCGAACTGCCCCATTCCCCATTTGCCGACGCAGGCAGTGGCGTAGCCGGCTGACTGTAGCAACTGAGCCACGGTCACAGTGGAAGCTGGCAAGGGAAGTTGGCCAGCACCGTACTTGGAGCCCGTTTTCAATTCATGATTCCCACGAATTGGGCAGTGCCCCATGTGCAGCCCCGTCATGAGCGAAGACCGCGAGGGGGCGCATACGCTGGTGCCCGAATAAGCCTGAGTGTAACGTGTCCCTTCGATTGCCATCAAATCGAGATTTGGTGTCTGGATCAATTTCTGTCCATAGCATCCCAAATCTCCTTGCGCTAGATCATCGGCCAGCACGAAAACAATATTGGGCCGCGGTTCCAATCCCAGCGAGATACTACTCAAAAAATAAAAAACGAAACAGGAAATAAGTTGCTTCATTTTCAAGTCCCCTTCGAAAGACGCGTATCCGGTTGCCCTAAACAGTGCAATAGGCGATATCATAGCAAATTCGGCACTTCTCGCTGAACGCCACCGATAGTCTCGATTTTTCGTACTCGTACTCAATGAAATGGTACTCGTACTCCTACTCGATTCGCATGGGGGCATCGAGTAGGAGTACGAGTACCGCCTACGGCTGAGTAGGAGTGCGAAAATGCAAGCAAAGGTGAGCGTGCTGCTGATTTAGCTCGACGAATATGGTGGCGTTCAGCGAGAAGTATCGCAAATTCCACATCGCGCAATCGTGCCGACTAACTGGGCGGCGATTGTCGCCGACTGCCCCGCATTTGAAGTAGCATTTGCGGAGATGGGTGTAGTATTTGGGGGGCTTGGAGCAGTATTTGCGGAGCTTGAAGCACTATTTGCGGGGAATTGCCGAGCGGTTTTGGAATGGCTGTGAACGCTCAAACGATGACTCATTCAGCCGTTGTAGTCTTGGCCTGAGCAAGACATGCGCGATGCGCAAACGAGTGGCTGCAAGGCGCTTGGGCTGCTTAGCCAACTTGAAAATATGCACGGAAATTCGACTTTCCGTCGTAGTCCAGCTAGGATCGAACTTCATCTTGCTGCGGACTTTTGTCGTTTTAGCAGAATGCAGGCTGACCGCCGCCACCGCGTATGTTCACTTCCCTGCCTCTGCGGGAGAGCTTTAATGACCACTGCCGTTTCACCTCAGATTGCCGCTCCCGCACGCGTCCCGCGCTTGTTTCCTCTGTATTTGACACCTTTCGAAGAGTACATGTTGTGGGATGATCAAGCCGACTATCCGATGACGTTCGTCGTCAAAATGGAATTCGATGGCAAAATCAATCGCCAAGCTATTACAAACGCTCTATCGTTAGCACTGAGCCGACATCCGCTGTTGCAGGCAAATGTCAAACCCGCCAAAGGTAAACGGGATTGCTGGGTCGCGGCGGAGCAACCCACCGTCAGAATCTCTTGGGGAGCGATCGACGAACCACTCGAATTGCCACTCGGCGAAGCGATCGACCTGCGACAGGAGGTGGGACTGCGAGTTTGGATTCGCGCCGCCGAGGAGCGTTGTACCATCACTACTCAGTTTCATCATGCGACGTGCGATGGTATCGGTGCGTATCAAATGCTCGGTGATTGGCTGTGGTTCTACGCGGACCTCGTCGGCCAACCCGTCGAATCATCACTGCCCGAGTTCGATCCGCTGCAACTACGGATGCGAGTCAAAGCGGCTTACAACGTCGAACGGTATCGAGGCAAAAATGGCAAGATCACCTACGATCGATCCGAGGCGGCGATGATGGCAATGCAGACGATGCAGAGCCTAGCCCCCGTTCGTAGTTCTGAACCAGACGCTGCACCGGAACCGCTGTTCCCAGGCTTATGTGATTTCGAGTTCGACAAAGCCCGTTACAAAAAGCTGCGGCACGTCGCTGAGGCCCGTGGTCAGACGACCAATGAACTGCTGATTCAGCAATTGCTTGTTTCATTGAACACGTGGAGCGAAATACAAGGGGTGCGGCAGCGGGGACAATACTGCATCATGATGCCAATGGATTTGCGCGAAGCGGACACCCGACTCAGCACCGCTGCGAACTTGGTTACTTACGCCTTGATTCGCCGCCGGCCGAGCGAATGCGTCGATTCACTTGAAGGGATCAACTCGCTGGCACAAGAACTCCTCAAATTCAAGCATACGAGGCACATAACCACGTTCATGTACGTGATGGCATTCCTCGTGCGACTTCCCACATGGCTGAAACGCGGATTCGTGAGTCGACGCCGCGTGGCCACCGCCATCGTCTCGAACACTGGCGATCCGACCAAGCGGTTTAGTGCTTCGTTCCCATCTGAAAAAGGTTTGCTGCGCGCGGGCAACCTCTTGCTGACGGACATCAATGGGGTGCCACCGATGCGCAATGGCACGCGGCTGACGATTTCCGTATTCACTTACCGGCGAGTCCTGAAGGTCTGTTTGCGGTGCGATCCGAAACATTTTACAGTGGCCAACAGCCGGGCATTCTTGGCGCACTATGTAGCTGCAATTGATAATGTCATCTGCTTAAAGGTCTGATGGCCTGCAGCGAATATCATACTTTTACCTCAGCTCATAGGAGCCTTGATGATGTTCTGGAAAACCATCTTGCTTTCATGGCTTGTGTTTACGCTCGCATGTCCGCTTGAATCGGTTAACGCGGCT
>CAKQNH010000368.1 GCA_934255105.1 uncultured Pirellulaceae bacterium | reverse complement strand
GAGCGCGGAGAACGATAGTGGCGAAGGTTACTTACGCACCGGAAGCGGATGACGACCTCGAAGCGATCGTTGATTACGTCGCGCGACAAGCCAATGGCTGCTCGCAACTGGCTAGCGCAGTTTCGGGAGGTGTGCGAAACGCTTGCAACACAAACGTCAGCAGGGGAAGTGCGTCAAGGGTTTGGGGTACCAGGGTGTCGTTCATTCAGCATTGGAAGCTACGTCGTTTTCTTCAGAGTGATCGATGGTGGCATTGAGGTTTCTCGTGTGATTCACGGAAGTCGTGACATGAGTAGCATCTAGTCTTCTTGCCCAGTTCTCGGTATTTTTAACTGCCTGCTTCTCTGCACGGGGACGACCGACGGATTTTCTTCTATTCTCTTATCCTTGACAGTCGTGTGTGGCACACGGTTGGCTAACGAGGCCCGCTCATGCGGTTGAAGTTCGCGCCAGCGAGATTTCATCCGTGACGGGGTGGCCTGCGGGAATGGGTACTCGATGAACTTCTTCTCTGACAACGAAGAAGCCATTTCAGCGGTGGTTCGCTGCGCTAAGAAAGTCCAGTACGGTAAAGCAAAGGTGCTTGACTGCGGGAGGTGCCGTCGCCTGCGCAGGCCGCGATTGAGGGTTGGAAATCGCTGTGGTTCATCAGTGCGCCAACCGTTGATTATCAAGCCTTGTGCATCGCGGCCTGCTGCGGCTCGGCGTTAAACGCAAGCAGCGAGGTGAGGCAAATTGTTGAAACCAAACGATTCCAGCGAGTCGCTGTTCGCTCGTTTGGTAGATCCACTCGTCGTTGACGTGCACTAAGCCAATTCGTCGCGGACGCGTTCAAGTAGCGCCTTGGTCAGCCGAATACCCTCGAAGGAGTCTTTTGCGCCTTCGTACTCGATCCCTACCCAGCCGTGGTAGCCGCTCTTGAGCACGATTTTCATAATGCGCTCGTAGTCGGTCGATGTCTCGTTCCCCTCAGCGTCAAACGCGTAGCTCTTGGCGCTCACCCCCTTGGCCCATGGCATCAGTTCCGACGTCCCCAAATAGCGATTGTATTCGATCGGTTCGTCACCACGCTCGATATAGAAATTGCCAAAGTCGGGCAGGGTGCCGCAGCGGGGGTGGTCGACCAATTCCATCACCGTCGCCAACCAACGTCCGTGGCTGGACAGTCCACCGTGATTTTCAACAATCACGTTGATGCCATAGGTGTCTGCCAGTTCGCACAAGCGACGCAGGCCATCGGCGGCCAGTTCCAACTGCTCGTTGTAGCTGCCGCTGGAGGCTGCATTGACGCGAATCGAATGGCATCCCAATTCAGTCGCCCACTCCAGCCACTTGATGTGGTTGCGGACCGCCGTGATGCGTTTTTTCAGATCGGGATCCCCCAGTTTCCCTTCGCCGTCGCACATGATCAGCACGTTGGTAACGCCCGCATCTGCCGCCTTCTGCTTGAGCTCGGCCAAGTAACCGGGCTGCTTGACCGCTTCGGCATAAAACTGATTGACATACTCGATGCCGTTGATGTCAAACTCGTTCTTGGCGATCGAAGCAAATTCTAACGGGTCGAGCTTGCGATCGACGGGCCCTTTATTTCGTCCCAGGAAAGCGAAGAACTGGCGATTGAGCGACCACTGGGCGAGTGAGATGTCAAACCCCTTGGACTTGTCCTCTTGGGCCAGCGCCAAGCCGTTTCCGACCAAGCCCAGGGCACCGCTACTGAGGGCCAATCCAGAAGCAGCCATGCCAGCGGCAGATAGAAAGCGGCGTCGGTCGGGTTGAATCATCACAGGGGTTTCTCCAGTGGTAGGTAGTAAGTGGGCCCAGGTTGCAAAATCAAGATGCGGTAAATTGTACTCCCTGTGCTCAGCGAAATACAGCACAATGCTGCCGTAACAGCGCGGTGCTCGTTACGAGCCTACGGGATGGCGGCGCGGAGCACGGGTTCAAATATTTGGGCCTGCCGCATGAAGCCCAAGTCGTTGGCATGGGAGCCGTCCGTGGCACCTTCGCTGTCGTCGCCGTACAGATGGTCGCCAGGAATGTAGGACAAGTGCTCGACCCCCTCGCTCAGTAGAGTTTCATAGGCGGCCCGCAGCGCGGCGTGGTTCTGGGTATGAAACTGCTGCCTAGCGGGCAGAATCCAGTCGTTGGTGTTCCGCCGATCTTCGACCAACACAATCGGCGTATCGGGATGCGCGGCCCGCAATTGTTTCACCAACGGAATACACTTGGCAGTCACTTGAGCGGGCTGCATGTTGGGCAAGCAATCGATCACATATGCGGCCGCATCGATTTGAGTCATGTACTCACCCACGGCGGCATCCATGCGGCCATTGCCGGAAAAGCCCAGGTTGACCACGGGCCGATCGAACCAACGCCCCAGGATCGCAGTATGCACCATCCCAGGTCGGCTGGCGCACGCTCCATGGGTGATGCTCGTCCCGTAAAACACGATTGGCTTACCGCGTGGCACCAGGCCGGTGAACTTGGCTCCCGGTTCGACTCCGATGCTCAGGCTATCGACGCCGTTGTACAATGGCAGGTACAAAGCGTACTCGCGCAGGCCGGGGGCCAACCCCGTTACCAATTCCGCCTTGACCTCCTGGGTGGTGGGACGAGCCACCTGAACCCATCGCCAGCGTCCATCCGCGTCGCGCGCATATAGATCGACTCCGCTGACACCCGTGGCGGGCATGTGGGGCATCGCCAAGCCGGCATCCAGCAGATGATAGTGCACGTGGATCGAAGGCGAATCGGTTTCAAAGCGCACCATCATCCCCGCGCTATCTCGGCTGAGATTCCACACGTTGGCTGTGACTTGGCCTTCCGCCGAACTGGGGAAGCGATCGAACCAACGCGTCCGCGGCTGATCGGGCAGAATGCGTCCCTCGACGCCCCAAGTAGTCACGTCGTGCCACTGCAGACCCGACTGGGCCGCTTGGTTGGCGGCCATGGCAGGGTCGAGCTGTGCGGTCGTTGGCTTTTTTTCCTGAGCATGTAAAACTGTGCAGCAGAGAGCCAAGCCCAGCCCGCTCAATAAGGATTTGCTCCACGGTGTTTTGTTCCATAAGGATTTGATCGATAGCGATTTGATCGATAGCAGTTTGTTCATGTGTGGTACTCGAAAGGTGCTAGAGTCAAAATGAGTTGTCGACGTCCGACCGTTTAGCATAACATCTAAACCGCTCAAAGAAGCGGTCCCATTCCACCGATTCCCAGCCCTACACCGCCCGAGTAGATCCTCAAGCCTCAAGCCTCTAAGTCCCCCCCACTTCTAACCACTCGCGAGAGCACTGTGTCCCTGCCACCCCAGTTGACTCGAAACCAGATCAAACACTTAGGCGCGTTGCGTCTCAAGAAGTACCGCCACAACCATCGCCAATTCTTGGCCGAAGGGGACACGCTCACGGCGGAGATCGTTCAATCGGCGAGCAGGGCTCTGCGCTACGTGGTTTGCACACCAGGCTTTTGGGAGCATCAATCCCATGCTTGGCGACTAAATTTGGCAGACCGCGTCTTTTGCTGCGACGAAGCGACTATCGCCTCGATCAGTTCACTGGACGCACCCGCGGACGTGCTCGCGCTGCTCGATATGCCTGCTGAAGAAACCACGCCTGCTGAAGAAACCACGCCTGCTGCAGAAATGGGACCTGCCGCAGAAACGGGGCGTGAAGCGGTCCGAGAGACCAGCGTTGATTCACAGTCGGCCGCTGGCAGCTCGGCGGCAGCACTGCCGAGCGGACTGTGGCTCTACTTGGATGGGCTGCGCGACCCGGGGAACTTGGGAACCATCTGGCGTATCGCCGATTGGTTTGGAGTGGCGCACGTGTATCTGTCAGACGATTGCGTCGACGCCTATAATCCCAAGGTAATTCAAGCCAGCATGGGTGCATTTCTAAGAGTTAGCTGCCGCTGCCGACCACTGGCAAGCCTGCGATCCGAACACCCCGCCATGACGATCATGGGGACTTGCATCAGCGATGGCGCCAATGCGCTGACCTATGATTGGCCCTCCCACACACTGTTAGTCATCGGCAGCGAGAGCCATGGCATCCGGGCTGCGGCACAGGCATGGCTGGACGGTTGGTTGAGCATCCCGCGTGGGCCACACAGCTCGGGGGCCGAATCGCTCAATGCCGGTGTCGCCACCGGCATTCTATGCGCAGCCTACCAGCGCATCTCTAATCAGCCGAAGTAAAGCGTGCTTCGGGTTGGTAATACGGATTGTCGATCACCAGCGGCTCGACCGGAGCGGCTTGAGTAATCGACTGGGCCGACGCGCCGACAACTTCGACTCCGATCGCTCCGCTACCACAGTAGGGATTGTCCATGACGTGGGCTCGCTCCACGGCCGGTTGTGGGGCGTAGGCCGGATTGGCCTGCAATTGCGGCCAAGCTGCAAACGGGCTGGCGCCATAAGGTCGCGTGAAACGCTGACCGTAGTACACTGGAGGATGCAACGCGAAGTAGGGGGGGGCAGGGATGTAGGACTGCATCCGCGCGCCACCGTAGCCGCCGTAACCGAACAAATAGGCCATGGCCAAGCCGTCGTTGGCTTGGACCGAGCCTTGGCCAGCTAGCACGAACAGCAGGCAGGGGAGCAGAAGTTTCGCAATTTTTTTCATGGTGCTTACCTGGTGAGTAAAGTGACGTCGACGATAGTCAGCAGCGGTTCCAAACAACTAGCGCACTCGCTGGATATCTCCCCTTCCACGCTAGTCGCCAGCGGCTGAGCGTCAAGTTTTGCCGTTCATTTAGCTTGCTTCAGTTTTAGCACTTGCCGGTTTTGGTCCGATTTTAACGGTGGTAGCGGTGGTAACGATTGCAGAACAATTGAAGCAGCAAGCCCAGCAGCTCGGCTTCGTACTCAGCGGCATTACCGCTGCGGCAACGCCCGGACGCCTGGACGCATTCCTTGCCTGGTTGGACGCGGGCTACGCTGGCCAAATGCAGTATTTGCACGAACATCGCCAGGCTTATAGCCATCCGCGACACGTGCTGGATGGCTGTCGCAGCATTCTCATGCTGGCCATGCCCTACGGGCCAGCCGAGCCCTATCAACCGCCCGAGCCGTACCAACCCGAGCCACACCCATCAGCCGAGTCCAATCCATCGGTTGCAGGCGCTGAGTCCACCAGTGCGGCTGCGTCCAGTGCGGCTGCATCCAATCGGCGGCGGGCCAAGGTGGCGCGGTACGCGCAAGGGACGGTTGACTACCACGACCTGATCCACCTGCGACTCAAGCAACTGCGGCTGTGGCTATTAGAAAAGCAGCCGGGGGCACTGGTGCGAGGAGTTGTCGACACGGCACCGCTGCTGGAGCGAGAAATGGCCGCGGCGGCGGGCCTGGGGTGGATCGGCAAGAACACCCTGCTGCTCAATCGACGCTGGGGTAGCTACTTTTTCCTGGCTGCCCTCCTGTGCGATCTCGATCTGCCCGTAGATTCGGCCGACGACAAAAGCTCCTGCGGGACATGCACCGCCTGTCTGCAAGCTTGCCCCACCGCCGCATTCCCAAGCCCCTTTGTGCTCGATGCCCGACGATGTATTAGTTATTTGACGATCGAGCACCGTGGGGATATCGAGCCGGAGCTCCAGGATCGACTATCCGGCTGGATATTTGGATGCGACGTGTGCCAACAGGTTTGTCCCTGGAACCGCAAGGTGCCACTGGACCATGAGCCCGAGTTCACGCCTCGCGATGATCTGTCACAATT
>CAKQNH010000367.1 GCA_934255105.1 uncultured Pirellulaceae bacterium | reverse complement strand
TGCTTGGCCCGGATGTCAACCAGCGATCCGCCACAGACTAGACTGCGATTGGGGGGGTGTGAACAATGCGCCGCACAAGCAAATATACGCCAACGCGGAGATCACCGTCGAATAGGAGTTTCAGCGACCAGGTCCTGAAGCACGCTCATCGTGAGCGGCTTCGTCATGCAGCCGTCCATGCCGGCGGCAAAACAGGCGTCCTGCTCCTCCTGCATGGCATTGCCGGTAAGCGCCATCACCGGCCAGCGGGGCCATCCGTTGTCTGCCTCTCGCTGCCGCAACTGCTGCGTCGCTTGCAAACCGTCCAGAACCGGCATCTGGACATCCATCAAAATCAAGTCAAATGCGGTGGGATCGACTAATAGGTCTAGCGCGACTTGCCCGTTTTCAGCAATCGTGACCTCGTGTCCACAATTGGTCAAAAAGGATTTGGCGACCAATTGATTGACCAGGCTGTCCTCGACGACCAACACATGGCGCGGCGCGGCACTATTGGCGGGCTGCACGACACGCATCGGTTGCCAACCACACAGCGTTATCGCCAACGCTCGATGCAACGTGCTTCGTCGCAACGGCTTGGGCAGCACGACTTCAAACAACTCGGATTGACGCGAGTGTTCCGTGCCATGTGCGACGGCAGACGACGCTAAAATCATCGGTACGTTTTTTCCACTGGGAAGTTCACGCACCCATCGGGCCAATTCCCATCCATCCATGCCGGGCATCATGGCGTCGAAAATCATTCCATCAAAACCGAATCCGGATTGCTCCGCTCGCGACTTGAGCAACTGCTTCACCGCCTGAGCCTCTTCGGCAATTTCGACGGCAATCCCCATGCCCTGCAGCATCCCTTTGGCAACTCGGCGATTGATCTCGTTGTCGTCGACCAACAACACTCGTTTTCCGCACAGTAAACCTTCGGGAGGCGTTTTGTGGGGCGACGATTGACCAACTTCGATCTTGTCGGCTAGCCCCAAGGGAAATGTCGCAGTGAACGTCGTTCCTTTGCCAAGCGTACTTTCGAGGGTCAGGCATCCCCCCATCAATTCGACTAGACGTTTGCAGATGACCAACCCTAGGCCGGTCCCTCCGTACTGCCGTGTCGTTCCCGAATCGGCTTGAACAAAGGGTTGAAACAGTTTCTTTTGAGCCTCAGCGGAAATGCCGATGCCGGTGTCCTGGACCATCAGTACGACGCTTGGGATCTCAGACGCGGCTTCCACAGTGGATGACTTGGCCGTGACGATAATCCGACCATTCTCGGTGAACTTAATCGCATTGCTGACTAGGTTCATCAGCACTTGGCGAATTCGTGTGGGGTCGCCACAACGGATATCGGGCATATCGAGTTGAACATCCAATTCGATTTCCATCCCCTGCGCATACGCTTTGGGCGAGAGCAACTGCAATGTCTCACTCAACAAGTCGTGCAGCGAAAACCCAATCTGCTCCAGCACAATTCGGCCGGCCTTGATCTTCGAGAAGTCGAGGATGTCATTGATGATCGTCAGCAGCGAATCACCCGATGACAGAATGATGTCAAGTTGCTCCGATTGAGTGGGCGATAGGTGGCCGTCTTGCAGCAATTGAGCCATCCCCAGAATGCCATTCATCGGCGTGCGAATTTCATGGCTGATCGCTGCCAAGAAATCCGATTTGGCCTGATTCGCGGCCTCGGCTTCATCGCGGGCCTTCTCTAGCTCTCGCTGTTGGGTGCTCAACCGCTCGATCAACGCCGCTTGAATTTCCTTTTCGCGTCTGAGCGTGGCATGCAAATCGACGACCGTCGGAAATGCTTCGAGGGCTTGATGAATGATCCGCCCGCGCATCAACGTCTCGACCCCCAACCACGGCTCGGGGTCGAGCATCTCGGGATATTCCCAAACGATCTCGAACTCACCACGCGTGGTGGCCCTGCCAATCATCGCTCGCTTGCGCACGTGATGGTTTTGACGCAATTCCATCATTCCGCAAGGACCTTCGACGACGATAAATTTGAACGCACGCAGCGCTGCATAGTCAAAACTGCCACCAGCCTCGACCATTGCTTTCCACAAGTAAACTTGCGTGTAAGCATTCGCCATCGGCGATGAGACCGGACAATTTCGACCAACAAACTCACGAACGCGAGGCAAGAAGTGCTGATTCACCGGCGACGTGCAAGTCGAAAAGTAGTCCCAACAAGCGTAGTGACCGGCGGCTTCCGGGCTTTCGGCAAGCTCCGTTTCGGAAAAACTGAAAGAGACAACCGGCAACTTGTCCACGCCCGGTCCAAGCTCAGCCAGCAAGCGGAAGAAGTCAGCATTGGCCGAACCGTTGATCGTATTGAAAATCACATCGGGCTTGGCCTCTAAGAGTTGCTCAACGACGGGACGCAACTGAGCACCTTCGAGCGGAACATAGAGTTCCTTTAGTACCGCACCGCCGCGTTTTTCTAGAATGCCGTGCATCAAAGTGTTCGCAGTTCGCGGATAAACATAGTCCGAACCGACCAGCCCAGACAACCGCCAGCCTTGATCCATGACCCAGTCGATGGCCGGTTCGATCTGCTGGTTCAACGTGCTGCCGGTGTAGATGACGTTGGGACTTCCTTCGAGTCCTTCGTACTGAAGCGGATAGAACAACATGCCATCATGCTTGTCCAAGATCGGCAGCAATGCCTTTCGCGAGGACGACGTCCAGCAGCCGAAGATGACGTGAATTCCATCTTCTTCTAAAAAACAGCGAGCCTGCTGGGCAAATACTTCCGGATTCGACTCGCCATCTCGAGTGACTTCGACGATCGGCCGCCCAAGCACGCCACCCTTAGCATTGATTTCCTGAATGGCCAAACGAGTCGCCTCGACGACCAACGTCTCGCTTCCCGACATTGATCCGCTGAGCGAATTGAGAATTCCAACGCGATAGGGGGATCCGTTTTCAGTCACCCTAGAATCTCCAGTGAGTTGCAGGAGTCGTCATCACGCCATTGTATCCCAATCGGAAAGCCGTGTGTCGCCGCAACGATGGCCCCCTAACCCTTAATAGCCTATCTGTGTTAGTCACCCAGCAGTATTGCTACTGCAAGCCACTTTACCCAGGAAAGTATCCATCTCCAGGAAAAGGTCCCACAAGACTGACCTACTGCGGAGCATACTTCTGCACAACAATAGAACTTCCAGCAGCGGACAACTCCGCGAATTTGAGGCTCCACATCGCCGTTGCACCGTTTTCAGGAAGAGAAATCCAACCACTGCAGCTAAATATCAAGTTGAACAAACGCTCTCAATGAACTGTTCGGCTCCGCCTGTGACTGCTTAGCAATCGACACCGCGTGCAAGCTGAGTAACTTGCCGGTTCCTGCCTCTCTGCAGGAACGTCTCGACAACTGGGCGGGTCGCAATTCGCTTGGGCAATTGAGCGGGCAGGAACTGCGGCAATATGAAGCGACGCTTCGCACCTTAAATTTCATTGCAGTTCTTCAAGGTGCCGTAGGAACTACTGCTTGGTGACCAGCGATACAAGCCTCCATCCGCAACGTCCAGTCGCATTGGCTACGGCGTTGGAGTCTGTTGTTCAAGCTCGCGAATTTTTCTCGCCGAAATACTTCGAAACTCCCATGGCAGCGTCGCGTTCTCGGGGAGCTCGTCCAATACTCTGTTCAGAGATTGGTACCCCGCCTGAGTTGCAGGATCGGGTTCGCCAACAAACGTCCCCGATGTCGTGCGCAAGTTGTGTTGTTCGAGCGGGTCGGCGGACAAATCGTAAAACTGATCGCGAGAATCGAGCTTGAATCGCTGGTTGCGGACGACTCGCGTGGTGTTGTACTGGGACAAGCACCAGTCGCGCTGGTTCTCTTTGGCCATCGGCTGACCAAGAATCTCGGCAGCGAAGGAGCGCCCGTCGATTTTCGGTTGGCTGGGTAACGCGGCACCCGCCAATTCGGCGAGCGTGGGTAGGAAGTCCGACGCATCGACCAACACATCGCTCTCTCGCCCGCCTGGAACCAGTTTCGGGCAATTGACGATCAACGGCATGTTGATACCGCGTTCGGTCAATGAGTAGATCCCCTCATCCGAAATGCGGCCATTGATTCGCCCACCGAGGCTTTGAGGATCTTTTTGGTCCGTGCCATTGTCTGTGCCATTGTCCACGACGATGAAGATTAGCGTGTTGTCACGTTGACCGGATTCCTCCAGACTGGCTTCGAGGCGCGCGATCAAATGATCGGCATAGTTCAACATGCCTGCAAACAACTGTCGCGGCGATAAGTCTTGTTCGCGATTGTGTGGCGTGTGAACCACGGGGATGTGCGTCAAGATCGTTGAGTAATATGCAAAAAACGGGCGGTCACGTTCCTCATTCATGAACTCGATCAGATAGTCTGTGAACACATCGGGCCCGAACTGCCCCTGCGTTTCCAAGCGTTCACCGTTCTTAATAACGTACGGATCCCAGTAGCGTTGCTTATGCGCGGGATGCCCCTGCTTGCCTTCGGGAAAGATGCAGTATTCATCGAATCCGTGCTGATTCAACGCGTCCTTCTGTTGCGGGTCAAATAGATCGTTGATTTGCCACTTCCCAGAAATGCAGGTTTCATAGCCGGCCGCTTTCATGACTCGCGCGATGGATGTTTCGCGTTTCCAGTCGAAGTACCCACCGCCGTAAATTGCCGGGTCGTGGTGTGTATGCCAGCCCGTCGAGAACGGATAGCGCCCGGTCAGTAGCATCACTCGCGTCGTGCTGCAAACCGGGGTGACGTAACAGTTGCGAACCTTCAGGCCGGTGCGACACAGTCGATCGATGTTCGGCGTCTGGTCTTCGCTGCTGCCGTAGCAGCGAAACCAATCCTTGCCGACGTTGTCCAGCAGGATGAACAGAACATTCGGTTTAGCTGCGGGCAATTCGCCGGCGCAGGCAGAACCTGATCCGAGGAGCAGGCCAGCCAACAAAAGAAATGCGCCGATCCTCGCGGCGTTCGACACGAGTTCCGCTTGGCATTTCACGCCCCCCTGCGAGACGCCGAACGCAACGCGGGAAACACGAAAGTGGGAAGTGCGGAAGTTCCGACGAACGCTGCGGCGGGTGCGGATAAAGACACGTGTAAAAATCATGTGGTTACCTCTGAAGACTTGAGGTTCGAGGTTTGGAGCGGTGCATTTGCTAAAGCGCTGCTATATGAGCATCGCTTTCAACAGAATCGAAAAAAGCGGCGGCAGCATCCAGGATACCACCAATTGCACACGCTATCCGGGACGCAGCCGGATCCGCACAAAACAATCGGCAGCAATTCCCGACGAAACCGGCCTGCTCGCCTGCGCAGCCTATGTCGACCTCAATCCGATACGGGCTGCGCTGGTGGAATTTCTCGACGAGAGCGGCTACACTTCTGTCCAGCGCCGCATCTCCCCGCCCTTGCTCAAGCAGCAACAGGATGCAGCCACTTCGAGTGCCGAAGAGAGTTCGACTGCTGCGGAGCGTCCGGATCGTTTCCTATCTCCACTGACAATCGACGAACTGCGAGATGAGATCGGCGTGAATTTGAATAGAAGTGGAGATTAAGATTGATACGTAGACAAATTGAGGCGCAAACATCGTCCTGTCAAAACGGGAGCGGGAATTTCGATAGGAAGTTGGGTGACAGGAAGATAATCGTTGGGGCGCCGAGACGCGGCGCAGTGATGACGTGCTTCGGTCTGCCGTAACTGCGCGGTGCTCGTTACGAGCCTACAAAACGC
>CAKQNH010000366.1 GCA_934255105.1 uncultured Pirellulaceae bacterium | reverse complement strand
GCCGTCGCCAGTCGAACGACCGGGAGTCAGCATGATGTCGGAAATGATCGCACGGAATTCGGTTTGCAGCTTGGGGCGTCTGCGGATCAGCTTCAATAGCCGATGCGTCCGGACCGTCGCGCTGCGCACCTTGCGAATACTGCCAATGACCGGCAGCCCCAACCCATGCTCGACATCGGTCACTGTCCGCAGCCGTTTTGAATTGAGTTCCTGTAACAAAGCCAGCGAGGTGCTAGCTGTCAGGCCAAGCACCGCAAAGGCAAGAAACAAGAGCTTTTTATTGGGACTGGCCGGTCGTTCGACCAGTGTTGCAGGTTGGAACAAGCTCAAGTTGGATATCCGCCCCGCTTGCATTTCGGCTAACACCCGCGCTTCCTCATTTTTTGTGCGGAGCAACTCAAGTCGCGTATCGGCCATTTTAATATCGCGTTCGATTTGTCCCAGATCGCGCTCTGAGTCGAGGATGGTGTGGATCTTCTGTTCGACTTCAGCATGTTGCTCTTCGCGGAGCTTCAGGCCTGCCTCCAGGCCTACGATTTTAGTTTGCAGTCGCTGCAGTTCTTCCTGCAGGCGTAGCCGCACTGGGTTGGGCGTCTTGCTCTCGTCGATGCGCTCGCTTTCGAGCTTGTCCAGAATGGCTCGTCCACCTTTCAGCTTTTCACGTACCTGAGCCAGCAGCGGATTGTCGTCAGCGTATTTGGATGCCAGCGTTCTTTCCTCTAGCTCCAGCGCGTAGACTTGCTGGCGCATGCCGCTCCAGGTGGCATCGCCGCTCTGCTTTTTTTCCGAGACGACCTCGGTAGGCATGCCCGACAACTTTTGAGTGATGTCGTCAATTTCCGCTCGAGCCTGATCGAGCTGGGCATTGGCTGAAATGACTTCGCGCTCGATGGCTCCCAACTGTTCGACCAGGATGTTCTGATTGGCGGCAATGGTTACCAGTTTGCGCTCGCGCATGAAGCGATTCTTCATCTCGTCCAGTTCGCTGCGCACTTCATTAGCTTCGTGCGCCTGATCGCTGAAAAAAGCGTATGAACCGGCATTGTGCGTAACCTCTAGATACTCGCTGATGAACTCCTCGCCGACGGTTTGGGCTATGGCTTGAGCCATCTCCGGAGTCTTAGATAATGCTTCGATCGATACGACTGCCGAGCGGCGCTCCGCAGCGATTCTCAGATGTTTGGTCAACTCCAGGATGGCCAGTTCACGTGAGGTGAGATCCTCTTTTATGCCGGCGGCTAAGAGCACTGATTGAATCGTCCCGCTAGCGAACGATACTACCGGATGCAGTAGATTGGAGAGCGAATTGAGCTGCTCGTCCTGTTGGCTTGGAAGAACGCCAGCGATTACATTCTCAGCTCCCAATTTGTCGACCGTGCGTTCTGCGATGCGACGACTGCGCAGCAGGTCGAGCGCCGAATTGATGTCTTCCTCCTGCGTCTTTTGCAGCATCAGAGTTTGGCTGGTGGTGGCTGTGGGGTCGAGGGCTACGCTTTCGCGCCCCACGCGGATCATCAATTTGGCTTCTGACTCATACTGTTTGGGCCATACGGTCAGGGCCAGCCAAGCTAGCAGAATCGATGCCATCACTGCAGCCAGAATCATGAACTTGCGCTTGAACAGGGCTTCGACGTAGCGCGGCCACATGGGCCCTGGGGTTGCCAACTGCACCTGGCTGGACGCCTGAGGGATGGGCTTGGGTTCACGAGCCTGCGAAACCGCTAAGGGCTGGACTGAATGGTCAGATTCTTGCATCAATTCTGTCATTGAATTCCACTGCTTCTCGTGCGCTAGATTCTTCAGACCGCCAGGCGAGTACCCGCCGGCCGATTTGGCACAGGGCAGACCACCTCATCAACTCAAGCATACTCGGGAACCGGAAAAGTTCTATGCGTAAAGCCCCTACAACCCTCTGGGTCGCGTCGTTTCTAAGCCGCATATTAGGCATAATCGGCACGTGGCTGGGATTCATCAGTGGCGGATTCACCAGCGGTAAATTCTCGAATAGCAGCAGCAATAGCGACCACTTGCACCCGCCGCATTTCTGGATACATGGGCAACGACAGGATTTCGCTAGACAATTGCGTACAGACTGGCACGCCGTTCGGATGTGTCCGCGCGCTGGCAAACGGCTGCGCGGTCGGCAATGGATTGGGGTAGTGGATGCCGCAGTAGATCTGGCGCTCGTCCAGGAATTTGATCAGCCGATCGCGCTCTGGGTGCCGAATCACGAATAAGTGGTAGACGTGTCGCGTGTCCCCCTTTTCGATTGGCAGGCGCAATTCGCTGCCATCCAATTCCTCGCGATACCACTGGGCGACTTGTCTGCGCTGCTCGGTCCACTCTTCGATGTACTGCATTTTGGCCAGCAATACACAGGCTTGGACTGTATCGAGCCGACAATTGAACCCAAGCAAATCGTGACGATTCTTGACGACTTGTCCATAGTTCCGCAACAGACGCAGCTTTTCGGCCAGCTCGCCATCAGCCGTAACACAGGCGCCGGCATCGCCGAAGGCACCCAAGTTTTTGCCGGGATAGAAACTGAAGCAAGCGATGTCGCCGAAAGCTCCGCAGCGCGTTCCACCTAGTTCACCGCCATGGCTCTGGGCGGAATCCTCGATGACCTTCAAGTTGTGCCGTTTGGCGAGTTGCAAAATCTCTGTCATGCGGGCCGCTTGGCCGTACAGATGCACCGGGATGATCGCCCGCGTCTTAGCCGTGATAGCCCGTTCGATCATGGCTGGATCAATATTGAAATCATCTTCGCAAATATCGACTAGCACGGGCGTCGCGCCGCTGTAAGCAATGGCTAGCGCGGTCGCAGCAAACGAATTGGCCGCAGTGATGACTTCGTCGCCTGGACCGATATCCAAAGCGCGCAGGGCCAAGTGGATAGCATCGGTGCCGTTGGCTACACCCACGCAGTGTTCGCTGCCGCAGTAGCGGGCGAACTCGTCTTCAAACTCGGCCACCTCGTCGCCCAAGATAAAGTTGGCCTTGTCGATCACACGACCGATGCGGGCCAGCACTTCAGCTTTGATACGGGCTGACTGAGTTGCCAAGTCGACGAGTGGAATGGCTGTAGGTTGTTGCAGGGCGCTCATTATACTGATTTGCTAATAGCTAATAATTGATTCAACTGCTTCGACAGTGCACTAGGCTGGAGGTAGTGTTCGCAAGACGGTCAAGCGGTCGTCGGCGGTTTCGCCACAGTAGGAACAAATCGTTTGATTGAATAGTCCGCTGAGCTTCTGACCGCAGCCGCATACGTCGGCGACTTGTTTGGCGGGGAAGCCGCAGACCAGCGCGTACGGTGGGACATTCTTGGTCACCACAGCCCCGGCCCCGATCATGCAGAATGCCCCCAGTTCCAGGCCGGGCATGATCGTCGCCGCAGCTCCGATCGAGCAACCGCGACGCACGATCGTCGTCGACAACCATCCACTCCGCGACGCATAACGCGACCGAGCCTGTTCCATGCGCGGCGAGCGCGGGTTTTTATCGTTGGTAAAAGTGACACAGGGACCGATGAACACGTCGTCTTCAATGGTTACTCCGTCCCACACGCAGACGCGATTCTTTAATGTGACTCGATCGCCAATAACCGCGCCACCTTCGATGAAAGCGTGGTCGCCAATGTTGACATAGTCTCCGATTTGCGCTCCGTGCATGACGTGTGCAAAAGCCCACACTTGGGTCGATGCGCCGATCCGATCGGTCTCGACTAAAGCAGTCGGATGAATCATTTCACTACCAGCGCCTCATCGCTCGCTGCGAGAAGCCCTACGGTGGAGTCATCAGCCGTGCAATCAGCAACAGATTCCAGACGCACAGGGACGCCGCCACGCATCAGCGAACTGTGGGCGGCCTCCAAAACTTGTGTGACTTGTAGCCCGTTGACGCCATCGGTATGCGGCACGTCTCCTTCGACGATACAGCGGATAAAATCCTGGCACTCAGCCTTGAGCGGTTCCTTCTCTTGGATCCAGGGGCTGTAGCTGCCACCATAGCGATAGGAAATTTGGAATTCAGCAAAGTCTGCCGACGGGGACGGTGCGTCTATCCCCTTGTCGAAGATCTTAATCTTCTCCTGTTCCAGGTCATCATACACGGCCATCTTCTTGTCACCCACGATGGTCAGCACCCGCTCCTTGCGCGGATCGAGCCAACTGACGTGGATCATCCCAATTCGGTTGCCTGCGAATTGCATGGTCAAATTGCATACGTCATGCACACCTGCATTGATGTGCGCGAGCCCGACACAAGTCACGCTTTCGGGTATCTGGCCAAGAAGATACAACATCATGGAAATGTCATGGGGAGCCAAGTCAAATAGTGCGCTGACGTCCTTGCGAACCGGTCCCAAATTCAAGCGGCGGCTGCTGATGTAGCTGATGTTTCCCAGTTCGCCCGAGTGCACAAGTTCACGTAGTTTTTGCACGGGTGCCGAGTGTAGGAAAACGTGACCAACGAAGAGCACGCGGTTGCGCTCGCCAGCTAAATCGACCAACTGGCGACATTCGTCCGCCGTACGAGCCAATGGTTTTTCGACAAACACATGCAGATCGTGCTCAAGCGCCAGACGGGCTAAGGGGAAGTGCGTTGAAGTGGGCGTGGCGATCACCACGGCATCGACCATATCTCGGTCCAGCAGCGTGGCGAAGCTTTCGACCGGATGCACGCCCGGAAAGCGATCGGCGATTCTCAGGAGCTGGGTCTGGCTTTGGTCACAGACCGCCGTCACTTTGCAGTTTTCCAGTTCGGAAAAACAGCGGACCAAGTTGGGGCCCCAATACCCCAGTCCTACAATCCCCACGCGTATCATGGTCCGCATTCTTCTGTGTTGAGTTAATGATTGCTGCGCCGCAAAATCACGCCAAGCGTTTTGAAGGCGATCTTCAGGTCGAGTGCAAACGTCAATTCGTCGACGTATTGTATATCCAGTCTAATCATCTGATTGAAAGTTAGTCGATTCTTGCCGCTAACTTGCCATAACCCTGAAATCCCAGGTAAAACTTCAAAACGGCGTAGCTGCCAAGCTTCGTAGTCTTCGAGCTGCAAGACCTCAGGTCGCGGCCCAATGAGACTCATGTTACCCAACAGCACATTGAGCAACTGCGGCAGCTCATCCAGCGACAAGCTGCGCAACATAGCTCCACCACGAATCAACCGCGAATTGTACTCTGGTTTTTGAGCCGGCTTGTCCGCATGCATCAGCGCAGCTACGTAGTTGCGATGTGCATCGCTCGATGGAGCCACGTGCATCGTGCGGAATTTAAACATCCTAAACCACTGTGCACCCGCACCGATTCGCTCCTGGACAAAGAACACTGGCCCGTGCGAAACGCATTTAATGTAGATTGAAATCAAAGCCAGCAGGGGTAGAAGCACCACTAACAAGAGCAGCGAGCCGACAATATCCAAACTTCGCTTCCAGAATGGTGGTCGGCGAAACGTAACTTCCGTTGCAACGAACGGTTTCTTTCTTAACCATCGTTGGCGAGTCGGACGGGGGGTGGAAATTACTGACATGTTGTTCTGAGGTTCCCTCTGACTGGAAAAACACTCGTCCATGATGATTCGCGAACAGTAAGAACGCAATGCAGACTTTCCCCGCCACCAAATTTACTGACCGTATTCGTATTTGCCTGTCAAGGATGTTTCGCCCGCCGCTAAGCAGGAGTGGCAGATTGAGGAACCTGAATGAAAGTCTTCCAGCTTTCGTAGCG
>CAKQNH010000365.1 GCA_934255105.1 uncultured Pirellulaceae bacterium | reverse complement strand
GTGCTGTTATTCATGATGGCGAAATCCAATAACCCGCGTAAGTTCTATTGGCTGACGCTGCTGTATGCACTCGCCTTCTCCCCGACGCTCAGCCTTGTCAATGCGATGGTATTCTCGCACAACGATGACATCTTTGGTGGATTGGCTGGCCAGGGTTTCCCTTGGATCCGCGTGTTTGGCACCCTGGGCTGGATTGCGGCGGGCCTATCGCACACGCTCATTATGAAGAAGGGGCAGCCGGTCAATGCCAATCCAGTTCTGCTAGCCAGTGCGTTGTCGCTGATTTTAGGCATCTACGCTTTCACCCTTCCCGCCACGCCGCCCAAGGTCGCTGAAGTTGTTGCTGGAGCGGCGGCAGACACTGGAGCCATGCAAGGCGCGATGGAGGTCATCCAGGGCTCGCTGCAAATGCTGAGCATGCATCCGGTGTTCTTCTTGGTGACCTTCGTGGCTGCCATGGCCATGGGGCTGTATTTTGCTTTCGGCGCTCTGTTCTTGGAAAAAACAGGTGTCCCGCCACGGATAGTTGGGCCTGTTATGACCATCGGTCAGTGGATTGAGATCTTCTTCATGTTAACCCTCCCCTGGTTCTTGGGCGCGAACAACGTCCACATGAACTGGGTGTTGATGATAGGCATCTGTGCCTGGGCCGTTCGCTTTGGAGCCTTTGCGATAGGCAAGCCGCTGCCGATGGTGCTGTTTGGCGTAGCTATTCACGGCATTTGCTTCGACTTCTTCTTTGCGGCCGGATTTATCAACGCTGACATGATCGCCCCCGAATCGCTGACCGCCACCGCCCAAACCCTATATGGATTTTTGGTGTACGGCCTAGGCATGTACTTGGGATCGGAATTGTCGGGTTGGCTGAATCAGTACTACACCAAGCCCGTCACGGCACCCGATGGCACGCCCGTTACGGCCCCCGATGGCACGCCCGACACGGTGACCAACTGGCGCGCTTTCTGGGCAATTCCAGGGATCTGCGTGGCCATCTGTGCTGGATTATTTTTCCTGACGACCATGGGCAAACCGCCTGTCACCGTTGACCCCAATGCTCCAGCGGTAGTTGTACCGTCGAGCGAAGTCGGCGAATGATCTGTGTTTTTTGGTAAGCTGTGGTTTTTGGTAAGCTGTGGTTTTTGGTAAGATGTCAAATGCGTTGCTCAGCGATCTCGATTAAAATGAATCGCTCAGCAACGCCCCCACTACCGTAGAACGGTTGTCCCAACCGTTCCACCTATTTCACCAACCACTACCGTAGAACGGTTATCCCAACCGTTTCACCTATTTCACCAACCACTACCGTAGAACGGTTGTCCCAACCGTTCCAACCGTTTCGCCAGCGGACAGCCGAATGTTCGCAAACAGTTGGGACAACTGTTCTACACCAACAGTTGGGACAACTGTTCTACTCCAACCGTTGGGACAACTGTTCTACGCTAGGAGTCGCACGCGAGCCCCAAAGCCCACAAGTCCTACTTCACAACTACACCTTAACGGGAAGAAGCAACATGGCCGGTTTCAACCGACGTACGTTTATTCATCGATCATCAACCTTGGCCGCCGTGGCTGGGCTGGCCGTACATAGTTCCGCGCGGGCAGCGGCCGGCGACAAGCTGCGAGTTGCATTTATCGGCGTGGGGGGCCGCGGCGGCGCCAACTTGAATAGCGTGGCCCGCGATCCGGATGTTGAAGTGGTCTCGCTGTGCGACGTCAACCGGCAGAACTTAGCGGCGGCCAAGAAGCAGTTTGCCAATGCTCGAACCTATGTCGACTTTCGCGAATTGTATAAACAGGCCGACGATATCGATGCCGTTGTCGTCAGCGTAGCGGAACACACGCACGCTTATGCGACGCTCCCTGCGCTGCAGATGGGCAAGCATGTCTACTGTGAAAAACCGCTGGCCTACAACATCGCGGAAACACGCCTGATCACACAAGCGGCAGAAAAGGCAGGCGTGGCCACGCAAATGGGAACGCAAATCCATGCCACAAACAACTACCATCGCGTGGTCGAGCTGATTCAGAGCGGTGCCATCGGACCAGTTCGCGAGACGCACGTGTGGGTCGGCAGAGCTTGGGGACTGCAGAGCAAAGAAGACGCGGAGCGCTATCACGATCCAGTCTTCGTTACCGAGCGTCCCACCGAGAGCATGCCAGTGCCCGAGTATCTGGAATGGGATCTGTGGCTTGGTCCTGCCCCTGAGCGTCCTTTTAACAGCGTCTATTTCCCAGGACCAGCCTGGTATCGTTGGTGGGATTTTGGCAATGGCACGATGTCCGATCTGGGGAGCCACTGGAATGACCTACCCTACTGGGCTCTAAAGCTCGATGCGCCGCTGCGAGTCACCGCGGACGGTGCCGAGCCGCATCCCGAAATCGCTCCCGCCTCTATGAAGGCCGTCTACGAATACGGCGCTCGCGGCGATCTACCGGCGTGTCAATTGACATGGTATCAAGGCAAATACAAGCCACCTCAGTGGCATGACGGGTCGATTCCAAAGTTCGATTCGGGCGTCCTATTTGTCGGCGAAGATGGCATGCTGCTGTCCGACTACGGCAAACATCTATTATTGCCGGAGGCTAAGTTCGTCGACTTTAAGCCTCCCGCGCCGTTTATTCCAGATGTAGCCGGACATCACCAAGACTGGCTAGCCGGCTGCCGTACCGGTTCACCCACGGGGAGTCCGTTCAGCTACGCCGGGCCATTGACCGAAGCCAACCACCTGGGCAACGTTGCTTTCCGTTGTGGAGGAACTCTGGAGTGGGACGCGGCGAACATGCGAGCCAGCAATCCCGCTGCGGCACCGTTCATCTCCCGCAAGCCACGCGACGGTTGGTCGCTGAGTTAACCGGGGCGCTGCACCTTGACGCGCCACACGCCAGGTGAGTTCGTTAGGTCAATTAGCAGCTTTTCGATGGCTGCGCGGTCTGCAAATCGAACATCGACCGCCAGCCGGGTTTCGTGTGTCTTGAGGTTGCGGTCGAATTCGATGTCCGCAACGGCCGCACCGTGCTCGCGTAGGCAACTGCCGACGGCCTGTGTATGTTCCGCATTGTCATCCAGCGTGACTACCACGCGGCGGAGCATCAACCATCGCCTTTTACCTTCTAGCTGGCGCAGAAAGACCAAGCACATCAGCGCGGCAACTGTCGACACGGCTGTCAGCAGGTACATTCCGCTGCCTGCGGCCATGCCCAACGAAGCGGTCATCCACAAGCTGGCTGCGGTCGTTAATCCCTGGATGCCGATGCCGGTGCGCAGGATTGCTCCCGCCCCTAGAAAACCGACGCCAGAGACAACGCTGGCAGCGATGCGCGAGGCGTCGATGCTGATCAGATCGTCTGGACCGAAGGGTTGATAATAGGCGAACTGGGTGGAGATGATCATAAACGTGGCCGAAGCCAGCGAGACCAGCAGTTGGGTCCGCAGCCCCGCCGGGCGGCTAGCCCGCTCGCGTTCATAACCGATCGCCGCGCCACATAAGACGCTCGCGCCCAGCCTGAGGATGGTTTCTGCCGTAGTGATTTCCAAGACACTCAACTCCTACATGTTCAATCGTTCAACCGCGCCCATAGAGCCGCGCAGGTGTTGTTCAAGCGTAGCATGAGCTCTCTACACCCGTGCGCCCAGGGCGATGCCCACACGGTTTAACCCGGATTATTCATGAGTATTTAACTCGGATTGTTCATGAGTGTTAAACAATTGGCGTCGACTCGCTGAAATCGTTTAACGCCGAGTCGCAGCAGGCCGCAATGCTGAAAGCAAACTGCTCAACAGGCGGAGCTCATATGCCTACCCGCTTTCGCGGCCTGCGGAGGCGACGGCACTTGCGGCAGTCAAACCTGCCTGATGATACTGCGAGTTATGAAAAATCCGGGTCTAACAAAGGCACAGTTAACCATGGTGGACGCGCGGGGCGATGCGCCCGCGGATTAACAAAAGGACAGGCTACGGACGGTCGAACAGCACGCAGATTGGAGCTGGAGTGGAGATCACACTTTGATTGTAGACCAATTCGCCGGTCTTGGAGTCGACTTCAAAGCTGGCCAGTGAGTGGGAGTTTTGCCCCGCAGCTAGGAGCCACCTCCCACTGGGATCTAGATTGATATTGCGAGGCTCCGCACCGCGAATCGGCTCGCGCTCGATGACTTGCAATTTCCCTGTAGTTTGGTCGATAGCCATCGCGGTCACGGTATCATGCCCGCGATTTGAGGCATATACAAACTCTCCCGACGGATGCACACAGACCTCGGCCGCGCTGGAGAACTTCTCTTTGGCCAATAGTTCTTTAGGCACCGTAGGCATCGTCTGCGTGAGGCTCATCGCGCCCGCTTCAGCGTCATAATCGAACACGGAGAGACTCAGGTCGAGTTCATTCAGCACGTAGATCCAGCGACCATTGGGGTGGAACCGCATGTGTCGTGGTCCGCCGCCTTGAGGAGCTTGGCCGAAACCGTGCGGAGTCAATGTTGCATTGGTCGCATCGTGTTTGTAAATGACCACTTGATCCAGTCCCAAGTCGGGCACGAAGGCAAAGCGGTTATCCGGAGAGAAGCCCGTCCAGTGCGGGTGTGGGCTGTCCTGTCGGCGGGCCACCTGCCGCGACCCACCACTATGCTCGATCACCGCCGTGCGCTTTTCCAACGCACCGTCCGGCTTCAATGCAAACACAGCCACGGAGCCTCCACCATACTGCGCAGTAATCAGCGTCCGCCCAGTAGCGTCAACCGACACGTGGGTCGCACCGCTATCGCCAATTTCCAATGCCCCCAGCAGTTCGAGTTCCGGCCGGGCCGCGTCGCGTACGATTCGATAGGCAACTACCGACGGTTTGCCTTCGAAGCCGCCGACCGCATACAACACGTCCAATTTTGGATGCAGGGCTAGAAAGCCCGGTCCTACCATCGGCGCCACCAAACGCGACTGCGAAAGTTTACCCGTCTCGCTATCGAGCGTGCATTGGTAGATCCCTTCGCTGGGCTTGGCCGAACTTGTACCAAGCCACACGGTCAACTCGGCGGACTGAACTACGCTAGGAACTGCCATGGACGCCACACATACAATCAGAGTGATTAACTGCCAAAATCTTGTAATCTTCAAGGTTGACTCTCCGTTGATTCTTAGATGCCAATCAGAAATGCGGCGTTTTAAAAACGCTGCGGTGCAGAAATGCCACAGTTTGGGCTTACCCAGTTTAAGCCTAACGCGGCCGCTGTCTATTGCACCAACGGGGCGATGCGGCCGGGCTGCGAGCCTTCCACGCATGAGAATTCAGCCCACACCGGCATATGCGGGCTGATCTCCACGGCGCGCTCCATCGACAAATTGTATTTGCGCAGGAAATCGAACACCCCCGCGCGACCAGTGAATTCAGCGGTGGCCCGCGACGAGAACAACAGTGTGTCGAGCATGCGCGTACCGGCCACATCGGTCGGCATATCGGATATGGCATATCGAACTGAATTCGCATCGAGCATCGACAGCGTAGAATTTCCACCCGCAAAACTTCCCAGCAGGATCCAATCGTCCTCCTGTCTGCCATCCTTCTCAACGGCTGCAATCAACCCCGGCAACAGTGAACGCTCGGCATCAGCGAAGCTGGGGTCGATGGAAATGTTGACCAGTGAAAACGTAAACGCGTCGCGCACCGGAACGCCCTTGCAACGGAACCAAGCCACCAACGGCTCGTGATTCATCAGATCCTCGGGGTCTTCCACACTGTATAGCGC
>CAKQNH010000364.1 GCA_934255105.1 uncultured Pirellulaceae bacterium | reverse complement strand
CCCCAGTCAAAGTATCGTCGACATCTATCAGAACTCACCCACGTTCAAGATGCTCCGCGACAGTGACCGCCTGCAGGGCAAGTGTGGTGTGTGTGAGTTTCGCAACGTCTGCGGTGGCTCTCGAGCGCGGGCTTATGGTGTTACCGGCAATTTCCTAGCCGAAGAGCCCGACTGCTCTTATATGCCCCCCGCCCTACAAGAATTACTGGAAGCGAAATCATGAATTCTAAAAGCGTAGCCGTTATCGGTGGTGGCATCTCTGGCCTGGCTGCCGCACATCATCTGCTTAGACTCGATCCCAACCTAAATGTTCATCTGTTCGAAGCTGGCGCTCGTCTCGGGGGGGTCATCCAGACGACCTCCAAAGACGGTTTCTTGATCGAAAACGCCGCCGACAACTTTATCACCACTTCACCGACGGCGATAGAGCTTTGCCGAGATCTGGGGCTGGGCGATGAATTGATACGTACCAATGCAGGAGGTGGTGGCGCGATGGTGGTCTGCCGCGGCCAACTGGAGCCGATCCCGCCGGGCTTCATGGTGATGGCACCTTCGCGACTGTGGCCCATCCTAGCAACTAAGATTCTGTCGCCGATGGGCAAACTGCGAGCCGGTCTGGAAGTCCTTGTGCCACGCAAACGAATCAACGAAGACGAATCCTTGAAAGCGTTCATTTGTCGTCGCTTTGGGACTCAAATGTTCGAACGTCTCGTACAGCCGCTCGTCGGCAGTATATATACCGCCGACCCGGCACGCTTGAGCGTGGCTGCCACCATGCCTCGCTTTCTGGATATGGAACGCGAGCACGGCAGTCTCATACGTGGCATGATGGCGGATCGGCGCAAGCAGGCGGGTGCCGCCGAAGATCGAGGTGGTGTCAGATATAGCCAGTTCATGACCTTGCGCGGTGGCATGTCGCGTTTGATCGAAGCACTAGCTAGCCATTTGCCGCAGGAGAATTTGCATCTGAATTCCCCCGTGCGCTCAGTCATTCGCAGCGAAGCGGGGTGGCGAGTCCAACTCGAGTGCGGCCGCGAATCTCATGCAGACGCCGTCCTGGTAGCCTCACCAGCAAATCATGCTTCCACTATCCTGCGGCGGGTCGATGCTAGGTTGTCCCAGCGACTCAGCCGCATTGACTACGCCAGTTGTGCAATCGTGTCGCTTGCCTTTCGTACCGACCAAATTCAAACTCCGGTGCGATCCTTTGGCTTTGTCGTGCCGCACGTGGAAAATCACATGATCTTGTCATGCAGTTTTTCCAGTGAAAAGTACGACGGACGAGCACCAGATGGCACGCTGCTGATGCGTGTGTTTATTGGCGGCGCGATGCAGCCTGGCCTGCTCCGCTTCCCGGACCGAGAGTTGATAGAGCTGGCCTATCGAGAAGTAGCCAAGCTGCTCAAGATCAACGGTCGGCCAATTATGCAAAATGTTGTACGGCAGATGGAAGCGATGCCTCAGTACCATGTCGGCCACAAGCATCTGATTGCGGAAATCAATGAACGCGTGGCCTTGCATCCCACCCTGGCTTTGGCCGGCAGTTCGTTGTCTGGAGTCGGTGTCCCAGGCTGTATCGACAGCGGACAGAAGGGGGCTGCTCGGCTAGTCGCTGGATTGAACTCCGCATCGCGTGGTTGGCCGCTACTTGAAACCGCGAACGCTGGCTGAATGTCGCGGGGATGCAGCATAGTCGCTGATCGCTCCGCCGATCAGATGCTGAGGAAAACAGTCGCTGATCGCTCCGCCGATCAGATGCTGGGGAAAACAGTCGCCGATCGCTCCGCCGATCAGATGCTGGGGTGAGCTTGAGTATAGTTTGATGCTGGCAATGCCCTATTCCCGACACAGCAATGATCGGCGGAGCGATCAACGACTTTTTCTGAAGCTGCTAAGATGCGGCACATTGCCGTTGGAAGACCAAGTGCTTGCGCCAATTTGCATCGTCGGTCGTGGGGAAATCTACGCGTTTGTGAACGCCGCGCGACTCCGTCCGCGTCAGGGCGGCTTGGCACATCAGATGCGACACAGTCAGTAGATTCTGTAGCTCCCAGCCTTCGACCGTATCGAATGCGTGCGGAAGCACGTAGCGTGAATAGGCTTGGATCTGCTGGAGAGCTTCGGTCAATCTGTCTTGCTTGCGCTGGACTCCGACCATGCGCCACATCAAACTTTGAACCGAGTTGCGAATGTCGGCGATGTCCAGCGATTCGGTCAGGCGATAGCTGCGCTCGCTGCTGATGGGCAATGCGCGGTATTCATCGGGGAGTAGCTTCGCAGCTTGCATCGCAAACTGCCCCGCGCGAACCCCAAACACCAGACCTTCCAGCAGGCTATTGGATGCTAGGCGATTGGCCCCATGCAACCCAGAACTGGTGACTTCACCGGCAGCCCACAGACCATCGACCGAAGTGCGCCCGTACTGATCGACTTCGACCCCACCGATCATGTAGTGCGCGCCGGGGCGAACTGGAATGGGATCGCGGGTAGCGTCGAGCCCAAACTTTGTACAAGCTGCCACAAAACCGGGGAATTCGGCGGCTACCTTAGCAGCCTCCAAGTGCTTCAGCGACAGATAGACACACGTATGCCGCGTCTTCTCCATCTGCATCGCGATGGCTTGGCTCACGACATCGCGGGGTGCCAGTTCCAAACGCGCGTCGTAGTCGCTCATAAAGCGTTGGTTCTCGCTGTCAACCAAATATGCGCCGGCCCCACGCACGGCCTCGGTAACCAGTGTCCGTGAGCTACCAGCGATATACAGTACAGTCGGATGGAACTGCATGAACTCCATATCGCGGATCTTGGCCCCCGCGCGATACGCCAGCGCGTGACCATCTCCCGTGGCCACGCGCGGGTTGGTGGTCTCGCGATACACTTGTCCGCAGCCTCCGGTGGCCAGGATGGTCTGCTTGGCCCACAGCAGAATCGGCTGGCGTTCTCCACGCGAGATTATAGCGCCGCGACAGCGTCCATCCTGCGACAACAGATCGATAGTGAAAGCGCGTTCCCAAATCTCGATATTCTCGCGCGAGCGGGTGTGATCGATCACTGCCCGCATAATCTCTTTACCTGTAGCATCCCCCAGCGCGTGCAAGATGCGATGGCGGCTGTGGCCCCCTTCGCGTCCCAGCATCAACTGCCCATCGTGCTCGTCGAATTGAGTGCCCCAGCGGATCAGCTCTTCGACATGGCCGGGGGCTTCACGGACCACCATGTCGACCACATCGGCGTGACAAAAATTGCCGCCGGCCGCCAGGGTGTCCTGCACGTGATCTTCGAAGCAATCTCCAGGATCCCAGACACTCGCGATACCACCTTGAGCGTAGTTGCTATTGCTCTCCTGGAGTCGATCCTTTGTGACCACTATCGCGCGGGTATCGTCACTGAGCTCATTGGCCGCGCGGAGACCTGCCAAGCCACCGCCGATGATCAGCACATCGGTAAAGTAATGCGGCAATTGCTTGGGATGGAAATCGATCAGATATCGCGGCGACTGGGCACCTTGGAGCCTACCTGGGGCATCGGCAATGGGAGTATCCAGCATGGCGGTCTTTATTTGGCAGTGGTTGCGTAGCGAAGCAGTTCGTGTAGGAACTACCATATTAGTCCATGCCTAGCACCCCAGCTACTTCAGCAGCCGCAGTTGCTGAGCGCGGGCGGTTACTTCGGCTGCACGCTGTGAGTCGGCTGGGGAGATGGCTACCGACAGCCATCCATCGCGAATTTCCACTTGCGACACGGCCAGTCCTTCGCTCCGCGGGTCGCTCGCCCAGCTATCGCTGATGAGTGGAATCTGCGGATTGGAAACGAATATCTTGGCGAAGATCACGCGAAGTTTCAGCCGGTCATAGCGGCTGACAATCTCCACCACTCCGTCGCGGATCAGTTCTGCGGTCATCCCATCGGCCGCCGGAACGTAAGTCGAGCTTACGATGAAGCGCTCAATGTGGAAGCGATCCCCCTGGCTGAACTCTGCGATGCGGAGCGTCAGGCGCAACTTACCATCGATCAGCTCAACGCTGGCCGGGCGGGTGTCGGCGAAGCGAATGCGAGTTTGTTTAACATCTTCATCCATTTCAGCGGGTAGTTGCCATTTGGATCCTTGAAAAGTCTCGCCCAGCCGCTCATACAACTCTGGTATAGTCCACAGTCGACCGCTGAGGCCGATTTGATCAATTGTATTGTTGATCGCTGTCTGGTGTACTTGCATGCTCAACAGACTATCGCTAGGTGCTCGCGGCCGGGCGGTATGCGCAGCCATCTGCGCCTCATTAGCCACGCGGTAGCGAATCGACAGTCGGTCCTCGGTGGTGCTCATCGCAACCACCAGCGGGTTGAGATTCAGCCGCTCCAGCGGTCCAACAATCCGCTCCGCCAGCTCCTGCTCGGCTTTGGTCAGGTTCTCTTCCAGGCGTCGGTCGAGTTCAGCGTCCGCCTCACGAGCGATCATCCGCTGGGTAATGCGTCTAGCTAAGCCGCGCTTTTGGTCGAATTGCTCTCGAACCAGTAGCCGGGCTAAGTCGCCGATCAGCGGCAGGCCATCAAAATCGGTGCTCATCTTTCGCAGGTAGTCCTGCGACGCGACCGTAGTAGGCTCGGCCGTGACTTGGTAGCCGGTCGGGTCCAAGCGCACGTACCGCCCGCTATCGATCTGGGCGATGGATGTGCTATGGAACACGGCCGGCCCCTTTGAGCTGCGCGTCATGCTCACCAAATCACCGGCCACCCCAATGCCAATATTCCATGCGTTGGGATCGGGTACAAGCTTGACGTTCAATTGCGTATGCACCGTACTATCGCCGGAAGTATCGGCACCCAGAATCGTCTTGCGCACTGGCCGCGAATCGACTTGCTCGGCCGGCAACAATCTCTGGATCAACTGCTGCGAGATGGTCAGCCGCAGATTGGCATTGCGATAATGGTCGTTGAGCGCCGCCGCCAGTTGTTGCTGGCTCTCTTCACGCGACAAGCGCAAAACCTGCACAGATCCCGCCAATTGCGAACGCACGCGGCTGATCGGATCGGACTCCAATGTCTCTAGCTCGGATAACAACTGCCGATAGTCAATTGCGTCTCGTCCCCAGACCAACAGATGCGACCCCAGTTCCTCGAACTCGCTTTGAGCCAAGAAACGCTGCTGAGGCTCGGACAACCGCTGCCAGTGCAAGCGCGATAGCGTGACCAATGCGAGTTGATTGCCTACTTGCCAGTCGTCTTGCGGCGAGTTCGTCCAGGCGGTTAGTTCGTCGAGCATCAGGTAAGTGCGCCAGTTGCTCGCATCGCCGGTCGTCCCCAGCTTGTCGGACACGGCCCGGATAGCGTGCGCCAGGTCGACCCGCGCTGTCTCTGGATCGCGGGGCGCGTAAACACCCGTGGCCCCCCCCTCCAAACAACGCTGGATCGCTTGCCAGACGGTGACGCGGCGCTGGAGACTATAGCCAGCACTAATTAGGCCGCGCGCCAGATCGTGGTCGGGAACTCTGTTGCCTAACTTCATGGCCTGCTCGGCAAGCTGTTGCAGCTCCCGTAGATCGCGGTGGCTGTCGACATGTTCTAAGCCGTGCTGTTTGACCACGCGATCGAGCAAAGTTTGGGTGGACACCAGCCAATATCGAGCTTCGTCGCTGGCCAATGTGGGCGCGGCGCTAGGCGGGCTACGGCTGACCAGTAGCTCGTCGACGGCAGCACCGCCCGGCGGTGAAATGTTATGGGCAACGCGAGCTGGCGAATCG
>CAKQNH010000363.1 GCA_934255105.1 uncultured Pirellulaceae bacterium | reverse complement strand
CCAGCCAACTGTGCGGCACGGGGATCGATGGGGCGCTGAGCGGTCATGTCTTCTTCGCGCAGCAAACCTGGATTCCAGCGTGGTTCGTGATGGAAATCCTGAGGTGCGGGAATTGGTAGCATCGCGGGGACATCGCTACGACCTCCCGAAGCGCTATCACTGTTGCTATGGCCCTCAGCCGCTGCGGCTTGGGGCTGGGATACGTTGCCCTCCGACTGAGCCGGCGTGGCTGGATAACGCACGATGCTGCGCAACTGTGGACGCTGGCTGCTCTGCGTCGAGTCGGCGTGCTGCGAGTTGAATTGTGGTGCCGAAGCTGCCGAAGTGCCCATACCGGGCAACGAGGGTGGCACATCGGCCGGATCGAAACTGCCACCACCGCTGGGCGGATAGACACCTGGCGCGGCGTTTGACGGTGGAACAACTGTGCCGCTTGGGGCGGGCGAATAGCCGGGGGTGGGTTGCGCCGGATATTGCGACGGAGGCGCCTGCGGGGCCACCAGGCCAGGAGTGCCGCCGGGCACAGGCTGCCAAGGAGTAGCACCGTAGTCCCCGCACGAACCGCTATTGTTGGATCCATAATAGGGCGTCTGCGAAGCGGGGGCCGTAGGGTAGGTACCGGCCGGGCCCACGCTGCTAGGGGCTATACCGCTGCTAGGGGCGATACCCACAGCGGCTGGCGCGGTTTGAGCTATCCCAGGCTGCAACGTCGAATAGCTGCCACCGGTGTTGGTCGAACCGTAGACACCATACGCGGTCGAATATGGCGCGGTGATCGAAGGGGTCGAATAGGCTAACGGAATACCGCCGCTGGGCAAGGTATAGGTCGGCAAGGTTTGCGAAGGGGGCTGGAAGGTCGGCGGCGCGCTTGAGCCAAATAGCGCACTGCGCCCTAGCACGGGGACTCGCTGAGCCATCATTTCGTAGGACGTGCAGGGTGCCATGGCTACCACCTGGGCACCGGTATTGGGGTCGGTTGTCATCAACGGACGATAGTAGGTCACCGGGGTACGCTGCGATTGCGTCTGAAAATTGGGCACGTACGACAACGTCGGTGGCATGCTCGACGGAAGCGTCGCCGCAGCTATCCCAGTTGGCATCGGCGCCGTATAACCAGCTCCCGCAGGGCCAATAGCAGGCAACTGCGAACTGTAATACGTACCGTAATTGCCCGCATAACCGCCACTTGGGTAGGCGGCGGGTGCGGGTTGCCCCACGGGCGCGACGCCATAACCGCCGACCCCGTAACCGGCCGTGTAGCCATTGCCCACTGGCACGGGTGCGCCAACCGGTTGGGCCGGTGCCGCATTGGTGCGGCCGAATAACCAGTCGAGCAGCGGTCCTGCTTGGGCAGGGCGTGGAGATAGTCCGCAGCTAAGCAGCGCCAGCAAGGCCATGAGAGCTGTTGAGCGATTGAGCGACATACTTGAATATCTCCGTGCGACTGCGAACGAATAGGACCTGCGAGTGTCGGAAAAAAACGACCAGACCAGCTCGGCCTACATAGTTGCCTACTGAATTGATGCCAGCGCAGAGGCGGTTCGTCAATGCAAGCAACTAGGTTCTTGAGAAAATGCCAAACTATTTGGCGCTGCTATGCGTCGCGCGTTCCGATTGTAACGCTTACGACAGGCCGCGCTATGGCGAGCAGTTTCCCGCAAGTTCCCTTTCGAATCATAGGCCACAGCCCCGACAAGGCAAGCGCGGAACTTAAAAGAAAAACGCGACTTCTCTTAGCTACCCTGAGTCGATGACTGAGCGGGAAGCGGGTATCATTGTCAGAAGTGGACTTATAAGCAACATCTCCGCCCGCACGCGGGCATCTCAATAGAACGGATGGCATGCAATGAAATGCCAACATTGCGAAAAACCGGCAACCTTCCATATTACGGAGTTAACCGAACCGACGGGGCCGATCATGGTACACCTGTGTGAAGAGCACGCCCGCGTGTATCTGTCGCAAGAAACCGTCGATTCCCCCACCAATGCGCTGGCGGGTATGTTGGCCAAGCAGCTCAAACTGGAACAGACTGCCGAGCAATTGGCCAAGCTCGACAAAAAGACTTGTCCCGTGTGTGGCATTACCTTTGCCGAATTTAGGCAGGCGGGCCGCTTGGGCTGCAGCTACGACTACGTTTTCTTCCAGGACGATCTGGAACCACTGCTGCTCAATATCCACGGCTCGAAAACTCACCGCGGTAAAACGCCCACGCGCCGCGCAGCGCCTCCCGACCGGCAGCACCAATTGATTCAACTGCGGCGCGAAATGCACGAAGCGATTTCCAAAGAGCAGTACGAAAAAGCAGGTGAGCTGCGCGATAAAATCCAGAGTTATGAGCGTGAAGATGATCCCAGTGTTTAGTATCCCCATGGCAATTTCGTTAGCTGACTGATCAACGTGAAATTAGAAGAACTGGCAGGAAAGTGTGGTGAGTGGCTGCGTGGCTCCGGCCCCGAATCGGACATTGTGATCAGTAGCCGCATTCGCCTGGCGCGGAATCTAGCCGAATTCCCCTTCGTGCGCCGCGCCAGCCACCAGGAGCGGGCGCAGATTTCCAAATCGACGCGAGCCAAGATCGAATCGATCAAGGAGTGGACCAATATCGAAGTCCTGGAGCTAGGAAAGCTCGACGAAGTCGATCGCCAATTCCTGGTCGAGCGACAGTTGATGAGTCGCGAGATGGCCGATGGCGACGGCGACCGCGCCTTGGTCATCGACCGCGACGAGCGCTTTAGCGTGATGATCAATGAAGAGGACCACTTGCGGATCCAGGTTATGTGCAGCGGCCTGGACCTGTCAACCGCCTGGGAGCGGATCGATAAACTCGATAACGAACTCGAGCACAAGTTGACCTATGCGTTCCATGAAACGCTGGGCTACTTAACCGCTTGTCCAACCAATGTGGGGACCGGCCTACGAGTTAGCGTCATGCTCCACTTGCCCGCTCTGGTCATCACCCGCGAAATCGAAAAGGTCTTTCGCAGCTTGCAGAAGATCAATGTGGCGGTCCGCGGCCTGTACGGCGAGGGCTCGCAGTTCATGGGGGACTTCTATCAAATCAGCAACCAAATCACCCTGGGGCGAACCGAAAGCGAACTGGTCAACACCGTCCAAGAAGTAGTGCCGCGGATTATTGAATACGAACGCCGGGCCCGCAACTTTTTGGTCAACGAGAGCGAGCAAGATCTGCACGACGATGTCAGCCGGGCCTACGGCATCTTGTGTACGGCCAAAAAGATCAGCAGCGAAGAAACGCTGCACTATCTGTCGAAAGTTCGCATGGGGGTCAACTTGGGCCTGATCCGCTCGATCGAAATCTCCACTATCAACAAGTTGTTTGTACACACGCAGCCGGCCCACCTACAAAAGCTGCGCGGCCACCAACTGTCGGTCGCCGATCGCAATATCGAGCGCGCTAGCTATTTGCAAAGCCACTTAGTTCCCAAAAACGGCAACGATCATTGAGCGCGCGGCTCGCAAGAATCTTTATCGCATATCATGGCTGGTGGTTGCTGATCGGCCTGGCAATCGGCCTAGCCAGCCTGCCGCTGGCCAGCCAATTGAAGTTCGATTGGCGAGTCGAGCAGATGTTTCCGCCCAGCGATCCGCTGGTCGCATCCTACGAACGCTTGCAGCAACGCTTTGGCGGCAATCAAATCGTGCTGGCTGTCTACCGCGACCCACAGTTGTGGGACAGCGCGGGCTCTGGTCTGGCCCGCATGGAACAGATCAGTAGCCAACTGGCCGCAGTCGACGGTGTGGCTTCCGTCCTGAGTTTGGCTGAACTGCATTCGATCTTAGAAAAACTGCGCGGGCCGATTCAACTACTAGGTTTTGGCGGCCCAAGCAAACCGCCTCTACTGGATGCCAATGATGCGCTGGCTCAGGCCATGCTGCTCGTCTTCGAAGGTTACACACACCGCCGCAACAGCCAGTACACAACCGTCGCCTGCCTTCTGTCCCCGGCTTCGGCAGACTCCACCGATCAGCAGGCTACCCTAGATGCCCTGCGGCAAGTCATGCACGAATTGCCCAGCCCCGCCAGCGATGGATTCATTACCGGCGAACCGGTCCTGGTCGCTGAGGGATTTCAGATGATGCAGCGCGATGGTTGGCGGCTGGGTGTGATATCATCTTTCCTGGTATCGCTGGTGTTGCTGATCAGCTTCCGCTCCGTGCGCTGGACGTTGATCCCGCTAATCGTGGTGTACTGGTCGTTGACCGCTACGCGGGCCGTCTTGGTCGTGTGCAATCTCGATCTGTCCATGGTCAGCAGCATGCTTACCGCGATCGTGACAGTTATCGGCGTGGCCACGACCATCCACCTCCTGCTCAAGTTTCAGCAACAGCGGCGCAGCGGTGCAAGTCGCACTGCGGCAATGGAAGAATCGTTCTCTCAACTGCTCACGCCGATCATGTGGGCCTGTATCACCGATGCGGTCGGCTTTCTCGCCCTGTTGGCCGCGGCCGTAGGGCCGATACGAGACTTCGGTTTGATGATGGCCATTGGCTCGATGATGGTGTTGTTAGCCATCGTGCTGCTGGTCCCCGGCCTGGCTCTGCTGGGCAGTTGGGATACCGACCCGCGCACGCCGCAAGCCGATCTGCTGGTGCGTCTATGGTTGCGGAGGTTGTTGGCCTGGTGTTTGGCGCGGCGCAGGTGGGGTGTGGGCGTTCTCATTGGACTGGCCGTGTATGGCGTGGCGGGTGGGCTGATGATGCGTGTCGAGACCGACTACACCAAGAATTTCTCCAGCCACAGTTCGCTCGTCCGCGGCTATGAAGTAGTCGAGCGCGAGCTCGGTGGTGCTGGAGTGTGGGACATCATGCTCCCCGCCCCAGCCGCGCTCAGCCCGGCTTACTTCTCGCAGGTCATGCAGTTGGAAGAGGACTTGCGCAGCCTGCAAGTAGCCGATGGTCCACAGACGTTGGCACTGAGCAAGGTGCTCAGTTTTGCCGATGCCGAGCTAGCCAGCCGCACCAGTCCGCTGCTAGCCGCCCTACCGTTAGCGGCGCGCGTGCAGGGCATTCGCGCGGCCATGCCCGACTTCAGCGACATTCTGCTCACTCGCGCAGCCGATGCGGGCGGTCAGCAGTGGCTGCGAATCATGCTCCGCAGCCACGAGCGAGTGGGAGCGGAAGCCAAAAACGATTTAATTCAAGCGGTTCAGCTCAGCCTTGAGCGGTTCACAGCTCGCCCCGAGTGGCGGTCGCTATTCGGCAAACTACCACCTGCAGCCGAAATCGCCGGCTATCATGTGATGCTGGGAAAACTGGTTGCTAATATTTTGTCCGACCAATGGAAGTGTTTTCTCATCGCCACCTTGGGCATCCTGGTAGCCATGGCGCTGGCCACGCGTTCGCTTAAGCTGGCGTTGATTGCATTTGTTCCCAATGCGCTACCGATCTCACTGGTGATGGGCAGCATGGGATGGCTGGGCCTGCCACTCAACATGGGGGCTGCCATGATCGCCGCCGTATCGTTGGGATTGTCTGTCGACAGCTCCATCCACTATCTGTTGCATTACCGCCGAGCCCTAGCGGTCGGAGTAAAACCTATGAAAGCTCTGCAATCCGCCCAAGAGAACGTCGGGTTGGCCGTCGTGCTGTCGACTGCGGCTCTGGTAGCAGGCTTTATTAGCTTGGCCACCAGCGAGTTCATCCCGACAGTCGTGTTTGGCACGCTAGCCAGCCTGACCATGATCGGCGGCCTGTTGGGCAACTTGGTAGTACTGCCGCT
>CAKQNH010000362.1 GCA_934255105.1 uncultured Pirellulaceae bacterium | reverse complement strand
TGCGCGGGGAGCAGCCCCAGGGTCAGCTCCCACACGATACCGCGCTCCTGATCGTTGAAGCTATGGAACTCGTCCATGATCACCGAGCCAACTTGGTCGAATTCAAAGGCCTCGGGCTGTAGCAGGCGATTGAGCAGGATCTCGGCCACGACGACTAGCACGGGGGCATCGGCGTTGACCTTGCGATTGCCGGTGACGAGTCCGATGTCGGTTTCTTTGAAGCCCCAGCGGACCGCCGACTCGCGCAGCTCTTGTAGCTTCTGGTCGGTCAAGGCGATCAGCGGGGTGGTGTAGTAGGCTCGAGTTCCGGTGCGCAGGGCTTCATAGACGGCCGCTTCGGCTATGAGGGTTTTGCCCGTTCCCGTCGGCGCGCAGACCAAGACTCCCTGCTCGGCCGTAAACCATGCTAGCAAGGCTTCTTCTTGCACCGGATAGGGCGGGAAGGGGAGCAGATCGAAGTATTCGGCCGCAATTGTATCGCGATCGAGCGGATCGCCAGTAGAGGAACCAGCCGAGGAGTTCGGAGAGCCAGCAGATGAGTTCGGAGAGGAGGAGGTCATGCAGAGGGGCCAGCGCGAGATTTGAAGCGAAAATAGATTGAAGTTGCGACCGTTTTTGTAAGTGTCGCAGATGGACTGCTGTTATACCCGTTTCATGCCGTTGACGTAACCTGCACTCGCCTAACGACTTGCAACATGTCTCGGGCGACCGGACAATTTGGCATCGCTTTTGCACATGTTAGAGACGCACCTAGAATGGAAGCCACAGGTCGCTCTGCGAGTCATTCCTTTAGCGGGAATGGATGGATATCAGATGGATAGTAGCGGAGCAGCAAATTGACATGGAAGGGATCACGATGAGACGCCGTAGCCGCCGCAATAAACCGATCAATATGTTGGGGGCATTTTTAGTTGAGGCGGGCACGATGTTGGCCATCGTCGCCCTGGCTCAGCCCACTTGGACTCGCAATCTGATCGAACAATTCGGTCCAGCGTCTCCCCCTTCTGTGAGTTCTTCACCGGCGGATGCTGTCAACTCCAACGCGGGTGTTTTTCCAGCGTCGGTCGAAGCAGCTTTCGGTTCCATGCCGGCTGGCTCGCCTGGGCCAGCGATGCAGTCGCAGGCTAGCTCAGGCTGGCAGCAAGTTGCCACGGGAGCAACACAGGCTTCTGAGCCATCGCGGACGATGCGGTCGGCGAGTGAGACGACCGAGCGATTGGCAATGGCTGGATGGTCGATGCCGAGCTTGCCCGTCAACGAGTACGCTGCCACTCCACAGTATTCGCAATATTCGGTTGATCCATATGCGAGCCATCAATATTATTCGAACGGTCCTCAATTGAATCCCCGTTCGGCCATTCGGCCCATCTACCCACCGCCTGCAAGTAGCCAGTCCATGCCGGCGTGGAGCAACAGTTATTAGGATGTGGATGGAGGCAACCCGCAGTTGTTCCTAGCCCCTTTCGCAGTTGTTCTTAGCACCTTTCGCAGTTGTTCTTAGCCCCTTTCGCAGTTGTTCTTAGCCCGGAGGGCGGCATATCTTTGCCGGTGGCGTGAGCCACCGGACTGAGGGAATTGCTTTGGAAAGCCCAGCGGGCGGCACATCGTAAGTTGACGTAAGTTGACTGATATGTCGCCCTCCGGGCTGGTCTGTCCCTCGGCCGGAACCCGGTGGCTCACGCCACCGGCAGGGATGTTCCGCCCTCCGGGCTAATTGCACTGGGCTAATGCACTGGGGTAAAGCGCTAGGCTAAAGCACCGGGGTAAAGCACCGGGGTAAAGCACCGGGGTAATGCACTGGGGTAAAGCGCTGGGCTAAAGCACTGGGGTAAAGCACTGGGGTAAGACACTGGGCCAGATGACAAGCTGGAAACTTATCCCACGCTGTTACAGCGTATCGATGGGGTCGATGTCGATGACGTACTGAATGTCCTTGGGCGGTTTGACATCGGCGATGGTGCGGACGATCAGCCGATTGAGTGGCTCGGCCTCCAGGGTCTGCAAGATAGCGTGAAAGCGATAGTTGCCACGCAGACGCGATAGTGGCGGTTGAGCTGGTCCCAAGATGCGACACTCGATGCCTTGCAGTTGTCGGGTCGTCTGCAGCTTTCTGACAAACGATTCGGCAAAGCCCTCGGTCTCCGTAAAATTTGGACCGCGCATGATAATCCGCGCCAAGTGACCGTGGGGTGGATATCCAAACTGCGCCCGCTGAGTGAGTTCGGCTGCGGCAAAGCCGATGAAGTCATGTTTCGACGCGGCAATAATGGCTGGATGGTCAGGCGAAAACGTCTGCACGAGCACTAGTCCCGGTTTGTCGCCGCGACCGGTTCTACCGGCAACTTGGGTTACCAGTTGAAATGTCTTCTCTGCCGCGCGGAAGTCGGGGAAGTGCAGACTGCTGTCGGCGTTGATGACGCCCACCAGTAGCACGTTGGGGAAGTCGAGTCCTTTGGCGATCATTTGCGTTCCCAGCAGGATCTGGATGTCGCCGTCGCGGAATTGCCCTAGCACGCGTTCGTGACTGCCCGGCTTGCGCATCGTATCGCTGTCCATCCGCGCCACGTTGGCTTGCGGAAACCGCTTGCGGACCTCGACCTCGAGCCGCTGCGTGCCTAGCCCGCTGAATCGAATGCCATCGAATTTGCACTCGGGGCAGGCGGGGGGGGTAGGGATCGTGAAGTCGCAGTAGTGACAGCAGGCTTTGCCTCCGTCGCGATGATGCGTCAGCGGTAGATCGCAGTCGGGGCAAGCCACTACGTGGCCACACTGGGGACACTGAATCGTGGTGGAGAAGCCGCGGCGGTTGAGCAGCAGAATGACTTGTCCCTTTTCGGCCAGCGCTTCCTCGATCGCTTGATGCAATTGGCGCGTGATGGCTCCTCGTCCCGGTTCGGGTTTCTGGCTGCGCAGATCGATCAAGCTGACATGGGGCAGGGGACGATTGTGAATTCGTCGCGGCAGGCTAGCCAGTCGATAAGCTCCGCTTTGAGCGCGCTTCCAGCTTTCTAAGCTGGGAGTAGCCGAGCCCAGCACCAGTGGGATCTGCTCGAGGAAGGCGCGGTGTAGGGCCACGTCGCGGGCGTGATAGCGCGGAATATTGTCTTGTTTAAATGATCCCTCATGCTCTTCGTCCAGCACGATCAGACCCAGGCGCGGCAGCGGTGCGAAGATCGCGCTCCGCGGTCCGATCACCACTGGCGTTTGGCCGGCACAGATCTTTCTCCATTGATGATGCCGCTCGACGGGGCTCATGTGGCTGTGCAATACGGCGACTTGTCCGAAGCGTTGCACAAAGCGTTGGCGAGTTTGAGGGGTGAGGCTGATCTCTGGCACGAGCACGATGGCTTGACGCCCGTAGGAAATCACTTCGTGGATGGCCTGCATGTAGACTTCCGTCTTGCCGCTGCCGGTAATGCCGTGCAGCAAGATCGTCTGTTGTTTGGCCGAATCGAGGGCTTCTAAGATTTCGCGCAGGGCCAGTCGCTGATCGGCGCTGAGGGCCAGCGGCGGTCCGGCGGGCTGGGGCAGGATAGGGTTGAGTTCCTCAAAGATGCGTTCTTGGCGGCCTTCGATCAGACCCGCTTCGCGCAGGGAGCTGATGGGCGCCGTCGAACAATCCGCCATCTTTTGCAATTGGTCGATCGTCACACCGCCGCCGACCATGATCAATTGTCGCATCACGCCTTGCTGCTTGGCGGACAGGCCGTTGATGCGCTCGTCGTCTTGAGATTGTTCGGTGGGGTAGAGCACGATCCGTTGGCGGCTGCCGGCCGCCGCGCGGACGCCGGCTGGTATGGCCGCTTCGAAGACTTGACCCAGCGGTGCAATATAATAGCGGCTCATCCACTGCAGCAGCTCTAGCACTCGCGGTGTACACAGTGGTTCGGCGTCGAGCACCTCAGTCACCGGTTTGAAGGCATCGGGGGAACCTTTCACTGTTTCGACCGCGATGCAGTAGCCCGTCATCTCGCGATTGGAGCGTCCGAGTGGAACTTTCAATCGCACGCCGATTTGCACTTGGCCGAGCAAATCATCGGGGATGCGATAGTCCAGCGGGCCGTGCGGGGCTTCTGCAAAAACCACTCGCGCCGCGCGGCACTCGCTGCGCGCGTCCAATTCCCACGGGGGTAGGTCGGTGGCAAAGAGCTCGGGTTGCTGAGAGGACATGGGGGTTTTAGTTAAGGGCGATTGAGGGGACAATGCACACCAGACAGTTATGCGTCGGTCCAGAAATTACGGTCGCAAGCTACCAACAGCGCAGCGCCAAATCATTTATCCGTGAGCTTATGTTATATGGCAGATTCCTCGGTTCGTCAGCGCATCGGCATATTAGGCGGGACATTCGATCCGATTCACGTTGGACACTTGCTGCTGGCCGAGCTGGCCCGCGAGCATTTGCGGCTGGATGAAGTGCGTTTCATCCCTGCGGCCACCGCGCCTCACAAACTGGACCAAAAGTCCACGGATGGCAAGCAGCGATTGGAATTGGTTCGCTTGGCTATTGGCGGCAACCCTTATTTTAAGGCCGACGATCGCGAACTGCGCCGCAGCGGGGTATCGTTTACCGTCGACACGCTGGCCGAGCTGCGAGCCGAGCTGCCCGCATCCGAGCTGTTTTTTCTGATGGGAGGCGACTCGCTGGCCGAGCTGCATACCTGGCGCGAGCCCGCGCGGATTTGCGAACTAGCCTTTGTGGCGGTGCTGGCTCGCGGCGGCTATACCTCTCCAGATCTGCAGCAGTTAAAGAAGTACCTGCCAAGCGAGCAACACGCCGATCTGGAGAGCCACTTGATACCCATGCGGCAGTTAGAGATTAGCAGTAGCGACATTCGCCAGCGCATCGCCGACGGAAGATCGGTGCGTTATCAACTGCACCCCGCCGTGGCTGCGGCCATCTCTGCTCAGGGTCTGTATCGCGTGGGATAAGCTTCCAGCTTGTCAACGTGGGATAAGCTTCCAGCTTGTCAGTCGCCGTGGGGTGGCTGTAGCCGTCTCTGCTCAGGGTCTGTATCGCAGCGTAGAGAACGCCAGCAAGTAACAGAACGGCTTTTGTGTTGGACTCTGTTGTAAACGCCGTACTGGTAGATTTGCGGCCTATTTGCTCAAAAACGACGACTTCGGTGTAAGATTCTGGCTGTGGTCAAGAGTATTACAGTAGGAGATCCAACTTGGCCGAATTCCCCAATACGCGTATCAGCCTCATTTTGCGACTGGCTCGTCCCGCCGACGTGCAAGCCTGGCGCGAGTTCAGCGAACTGTACGCGCCTGTATTGTTCCATCTCGCTAAGAGCAAAGGGCTGCAGACGGCCGATGCGGAGGACGTAACGCAGGATGTGCTGTTCGCTGTAGCCCGCGCTGCTGAACGCTTCGAGCCCGATGCACAGCGAGCTAAGTTTCGCACGTGGCTAGCCCGCATTGCACGCAATATGATCGCGGACTTTTTCGCAGGCCGGGCCAAGCGCCCGCTGTCGCAAATGGTATCGGACAGTTGGCTTGAGGCGTTGGTCGAGCCAGCCGAAGAAACGAGCGAATTTGACAAGGCGTTTGAACTGCAGCGGCGTCGAGCTCTGTTTCGCATGGCGGCTCAACGCGTGCAGTCGCGAGTCAGCCAGCCTACCTGGTTGGCCTTTTATCGCACCACCATCGAGCGCGGTGTTCCAGCACAGGTGGCGCAGCAATTGAAACTGTCGGTCGGCGGTCTGTACGTCGCGCGTTGCCGAGTTCTAAAAATGTTGCGCGA
>CAKQNH010000361.1 GCA_934255105.1 uncultured Pirellulaceae bacterium | reverse complement strand
GACTGCCGCCGAACAAGTCTCCACCGTATAAATCCTTCCCGCTCCGTAGTCACCGCCAAAGCTACGACAAGTCGCAGCACTCCAAAGTCGGTCCACCTGCAAAACGCATCAATAATTAAGTCGACCTCCATCGCACCAGGAATTGGGAAAATGCGACACTTTTTTGGCCAACGGCCATATTCAATGGCGAGCTCGGATTGACTGCGGCCGTCGCAGCTTACACTCCCTAAACTGTGGTTACCTATCTTTCTTGCGCGTCGGACTAGCCAACACATGATAGAACACCGGCGTCAAGAAAATACCAAACACCGTCACGCCCAACATCCCTGAAAAGACAGCTATCCCCAAGGTCGTTCGCATCTCTGCCCCAGCACCCGTGGCCAGCATCAATGGCACCACGCCGAAGATAAACGCCAAAGACGTCATGATGATCGGTCGCAACCTTAAGCGGCACGCCTCGATCGTCGCATCGAACTTGCTCATCCCCGCCTCTTGCTGCTCCTTAGCGAACTCAACGATCAAGATGGCATTCTTACTGGCCAGCCCCACCAGTACCACAAATCCGATCTGCACGAAGATGTTGATATCGTCCCCGGCAATAGCCACGCCAATCACCGCGCACAACAGACACATCGGGACAACCAAGATTACTGCCAGCGGTAGTTTTAGACTTTCATACTGCGCGGCTAAAACCAAGAATACCAGCACCACGGCCAGCCCAAATACGACCAGCGCCGTGTTGCCCGCTCGAATCTGCAAGAACGTCAGCTCAGTCCACTCGCTGTCAAAGCCAAACGGCAAGTTGTCTGACACCACGCGCTCTACCGTACGAATGGCATCGCTCGAACTGACACCCGGTAGTGCCATGCCGTCGATGGCTGCGGCGGTGAAACCGTTGTATCGCAACACCATGGCTGGCCCGGTCGTATCGCTGACGCTGGCCAAAGCTCCCAGCGGCACCATCTGACCCGTTTGGCTGCGGACGTACAGTTGTGTTACTTGCTCGGGCGTCAAGCGATACATGGGATCCGCCTGAAGATTGACTTGCCAAGTCCGCCCGAAGGCGTTGAAATCGTTGACGTAATATCCACCCAAGAATGTTTGCAGCGTCGTGAATACCTCGCTCAACGAGACGTTCATCTCCTTGCATTTTTCGCGATCGACATCCACAAACATCTGCGGCGTGTTGGCGCGGAAGCCGCTTTGCATTCCCAGAATTTCTGGTTCGCTCGAGCCCTTGGCGGAGATCGTCCGAGTCACTTTCTCTAGTTCAGTCAACCCCAGTTGGCCGACGTCGCGAATCATGATCTTGAAACCGCCGCCGCTTCCCAAGCCATCGACGGGAGGCGGGCCAAACACCGACACCCGCGCCTCGAGGATCGCCAATGCGGCGGCTTGCCGAACCTTTGCAGCAATGCGGTCGGAATAGAGTTCGGCGTCCTTCCGGTCATGGAAGGGATCGAGTATCACGAATATCGACGCTAGATTCGACCCCACCGCGTTCTGCACAAATGACTGGCCGACGATCTCCAACGTGTGCGCAACACCTGCCACACGCTTGTCGTCCCCCTCCCCTTGCTGCGCATGCGCAGCCGCGCCATGTCCCGCACCATGCCCCGTGCTCTGCGCCGCGATCAACTCAGCCAGCGCTTGGCTGTCACCCGTGCGTTTGCCCAGCAGGATCTTGCTCATGTGCTTGACCACCGCCTCGGTACGCTCCAGCGATGCTGAGTCGGGCAACTGAATATCGACTAACAGATATCCCTTGTCCTGCGCGGGCACGAACCCCTGCGGAACGATCGTCATACCCTTGTAGGTCGCCCACAACAGTCCGACATACACCAACATCACGATGAACGACAGTCGTATGAACCAACCTGTCAAGTTCGCATAAGCATTCGACGCTGCACCAAAAAACCGGTTGAACAAATTGAAAAACCAACCGAATAGAAACTGGATCAGTCGCGACAGAGGATCGCGCTGCTCCGCTTTTGGACGCAGCAGAATCGCAGCCAGAGCCGGGCTGAGCGTCAGTGAATTGACCGCGCTAAAGAATGTTGATACCGCAATGGTCGCGGCAAACTGCTTAAAAAACTGCCCCGTGATGCCTGAGATAAACAAACAGGGAATGAACACGCACATCAACACCAGAGAGATCGCGATGATCGGCGTGGTGACCTCACGCATCGCTTGCTCCGCCGCCTCGATCGGCGCCAGCCCCTTCTCCAATTTGTGTTCGATGGCTTCCACCACTACGATTGCATCGTCCACCACGATACCGATCGCCAGTACCAATCCAAACAGCGATAAATTGTTCAGGCTAAAACCAATACCGGCCATCACGGCAAAGGTGCCAATGATCGCAACTGGAACTGCGATCAACGGGATCACCGCCGCACGCCAGGATTGCAAAAATATCAATACCACGATCGCCACTAGGATGATCGCATCGCGCAGCGCCTTGAACACTTCGTGTATCGATTCGCCGATAAACGGAGTCGTATCATAGCTGATCGAGTAGGCTACGCCCGGCGGGAAACTTGCCTTCAGAGTCTCCATCTTTGCGCGGATTGCATCGGCCGTATCCAGCGCATTGGAGCCCGGCAGTTGAAAGATCATCAGCCCCGATGAAGGCACGCCGTCGAGCGCACACTTGGTGTCCTCGAAGCCGGCCCCGTACTCGATTCCACCAAACTTTTTCCCATCCTCCTCCACGCGAGACTCTGTGACGATGTCTCCCAGTTTGACGATCTGTCCCGCTTCGCCAGTCTTGACGATTACCTCGCGGAATTCCTCGATCGATGTCAACCGCCCCAGTGTCTTGAGCGTGTACTGGAAATCTTGGCCGCTGGGAACAGGAGGCCGCCCAAGTGCTCCGGCAGCGACTTGAATGTTCTGCTCGCGCAGCGCGGCAATGACATCGGAGGCCGTCAACTCCAGCGTGGCCATGCGATTGGGATCCAACCACACGCGCATGCTATAGTCGCGTTGGCCGATGATGCTGATACTCCCTACACCGTCAACACGCGCCAGTTCGTCCTTGATACGGATCGTCGCAAAGTTGCTCAGATACAATTGGTCGCGAGATTGATCGGGAGAAAACAGATTCACGGCCAGCAACGCATTGGGTGAACTCTTGACTACCGAGACCCCCACGCTTTTGACCTCCGCAGGCAGCACTGGGACGGCCAAGTTAACGCGGTTCTGGACCATCACCTGAGCCATGTCCAGATCGGTCCCCACCTCGAACGTAACCGCCAGCGAATAGCCGCCATCGTTGGTCGACTGGCTCGACATGTACAACATGTTCTCGACGCCCGTGACCTGTTGCTCGATAGGTGCCGCCACCGTTTCGGCTACGATCTCGCTGCTGGCACCTGGATACTTGGCCGTCACGCGAACCGATGGTGGTGTTATCTCGGGATACTGCGCTATAGGCAGCGTCCACACGAAGATGCCCCCTGCCAGCACGATCAACACGGAGATCACACAAGCAAAGATCGGACGTTTGATAAAAAATTGAGACATGCGTAGATCATCGATAGTTCAAAGGGAAGTTGCGAAATGTGGCCGGCAGACAGCTCTATCTGTCGGCTCTGTCCCAGCTAAGAAACCCTGTCCCAGCTAAGAAACTGGGCAGCTTCAGCTAAGAAACTGGGCAGCTTTCTAGAGGCCCGGCACTTCAGTAGTCGACTGAGCCGCCAACTGCGGATCGACCTTCATGCCCGGTTGGACCAGTTGCAGTCCCGCCACCAACACCGCCTCGCCGGGCTGCACGCCCGACATGATAACTCGCTGGTTACCCCGGCGATCGCCAATTTCGACAGCGCGTTGTTCGATCAGATGTTGGTCGTTGATAACGTACACAAATCGAGTCGCCTGATCCGTTCCAATGGCCGTATCGGGAATCAGTACAGCCGGATGAGGATCTGACACGGGAATTTTCAGACGCACGAACATCCCGGGCTTGATCAATCCATCCGCGTTCTCGAACACGCCACGTATTTGAGATGTGCCCGTCTGTGCGTTGACTTGAACCTCAGCGTAATCCAGTGTCCCTTCGTGAGGGAATCCATCTTCATCCTGCAGCTTGAGGTAGCACGGCAGGTTCAGTTCGGCGAGTTTGTCTGTCTCCTCGAAATCCTCTCCAGCCATTTCGCGTTGGCGACGCAGAAATTTCAATCGCACGCCTTCGTCCACGTTGGCGACCGCTTTGATCGGCCGCTCCTGGACCACCGTCGTCAGGGCCGTACCGCCCCCTAGACCTCCCGTAACATAGTTGCCTTTGTCCAGCAGCGCACGATCGACACGCCCGCTGATAGGCGAGATGATGTGAGTGTAATCCAGGTCTAACTTCACACGGGCTGAATCCGCTTGGGCCGATTGCGTCAGCGCGCGCGCCTCCGCCACCCGTGCCTGATTTTCATCAAATTCTTCCTGCGATATGGCTTGGGTCGCAATTAACTTTTGCGATCGTACAAACGTTTTTTCCGCCATATCCAGTCGCGTCTTGGCCACTTCTATTTGCGCCAGCGACTGATCATAGATCGCTTGGTATTCGTCGGGTTCGATCGTGAACAGCAGATCACCCTCCTTGACCAGTTGGCCATCTTGAAAATGTATCTCGCGCAGGAAACCCGAAACGCGAGAGCGGATGGAAACGCTCTGGTCGGCTGCAGTCCTCCCGACCAACTCGATCACCTCAGTCACTTGCTCCTGCACAGCCGGTACATACAACACCTTTTGTGGCGGTTTGTCTGCCGGCGATTGGCCGCCCGCCGATCCTGCTGGCTTGCAACCGGCAGAGAGCAGCAGCACTGCCACTTGGCACCCAGCGACCAGCCAAGCTAGGCTGCGCCAGCCGGCCGTTTGGAGGTGTTTTGTGCAGTAATCCGTCGTAGAAGACTTAACAATCATGTAGACAGTCTCGAGTAAAATTGAGGCACCTTAACCCACAGGGCAAACTCTTAACCCACAGGGCAAACTCTTAACCCACAGGGCAAACTTTTAACCCACAGGGCAAACTCTCCGCCCGGAGGGCGAAACATCTCTGCCGGTGGCGTGAGCCACCGGATTTCAGTCAACTGATGGCTAGCCCGGAGGGCGACACATGAGTCAGCTCTATTTCTAATCGCTTGCAATCATGCTCCCGCGCAGTTCTTTAAGTCATACGGTTTGTACTAGCTGCGCGGAAAATAGCTGCCGCAATCCCACCCACAGCGGTGCGGCGCGCATTGTCTTAATAACAACTATACAGCGCCATTTAGCGCGGGGCGCTGGAACCTCAAACAACCATAACACTGCCCAGTCTCCCCCCTCGCCCTGTACTCTCGCAGTGCTCCTCAAAACTGGTCTCCCCCTCGCCCTGTACTCGGGGAGAGGGGGTCGGGGGTGAGGGGCCGAGCTCCCCAGCCCAGCGACAGTCCCCTTTTATTTGACTGTAGAGCAGTCTGAAGCGTAAACTGAAGCCAGTGCCCAAACTCCCCACTACACCGCTCTCCCAAACACAGGTCGCGACAAATCAACCGACAAACGCGACTCTCATGTCTACAAGGCTACAGCAACTGTGGATCGCGAAGAACTCAACGAATGGATTCGCTTAGGACCCATTCGAATCACAATGAACAGCGGGGATACCGTCGACATTACCAACCCAGAGTTAATCACGGTTAGCTCGATGGCTGCCGTCGTGCTGGTGCGGTGCGAAGATGGAAGATATCGCCATCAAGTCTATCCACTTGTAACGATGAGCAAAGT
>CAKQNH010000360.1 GCA_934255105.1 uncultured Pirellulaceae bacterium | reverse complement strand
ACTGTATCATGGGGAAGGACTGGAGTAGTAGCGGTGCCGGAACTGGTGCCGCTGGCACCGATTCAGTAGAAGCGAGGCCGGTCGCTGCTGGGCCGGGGCCTGCGGATTGTGGGCTGGGAATCATCACTTCCGAAGTTGTCGATTCAGCCGACTTGCTGAGCGCAGCCAGCTCGGTCAGGACCTCTGTGCCCAGTGGGCGGATCACATCTGCCGCAGCCCGCGCAGCCATCGCGTCGCCTGGAAGCTGGCTGTCCTGTGAATCGATGGGATCTTGGGGAAGATCCACAGCGGCCTGCGACGATTGCACCTCGGTAGTGTCTGTCGATTCACGCTGGCTGGACGAGCTGACGGTATCGCTAGCAGCCCCCTGCATGGATGCGAGTGGATCAGCGTTACTTTCATTCGAAGCAGCCGACGGATCAGACGCGAGAACGCTATCCGTTGAAAGTGCCAAGGCTGGCTGCGCCGCGGTCTGAGTCGCCGTGGTACCAGTCGCAGCGGCCTCAAAAATAGACGCCGGCGCGGAAGCAGTTTGCGGCGTGGCTGCGGAGTTGGACGCAGTCGTCGAAGGTGACCATTGAGTGAGGCTTGCAGCCGCGGCCACCAACAGAGCTGCGACAGCGAGCGTGGCAGCTAGGTTGCGTAGCGCATGGCGTTTCCGGTTTCGTGTGCGCCGAACATGAGCTGCTCGAGTGCTGTGAGACGAGCGGCTGGCAGCTCGAGACAGGCTGCTCGCCGGTGTCCCGCTCGATGTGCCACTCGGTGTTTCGACCGGTGTTTCACTCGTCGTTTCGACCGGTGTCTCCACCGAGGCTTCACTCGCTGCTTTCCTCGCCGCTTCGCTCGCTGCTTCGCTCGCCGCTTCGCTCGCCGCTTCGCTCGAGGCTTCACTCGCTGCTTTACTCAGGGCTATACTCGCCGCTTCACCCGAGGTTTTATTCGCTGTATGAGCGTCTGCCCATTGCAGCGTGCGACGTTGAAGGTGCGTGCGCAGCAGTTGTGCTTGTAGCAGTTGCGTTGCGTCTGTTGCGTCTATCGCTGCTGTCGCTGCTGTCGCCGCTGTCGCCGCTAAATTCGGCTCGGCTCGAGGCGTGTCGTCTACGTCGCACCACCGCAGCAATTGAGCAATCCTAGCTGAGTGATCGCTACTGCGCAGGTCGGGGTTTTCCCCCGTAGCACGAGCACTCCTGCCCGTTTCCCCCGTAGCACGAGCACTCCTGCCCGTTTCCTCTGTAGAACGGGCACTCCTGCCCGTTTCCCTGGCAGCAGCCTCAGTCAGCCAGTGCAATTGGCCATGATCGTCCACCGTCAACTGGGACCAATCGCAAACGCCGCTTTCGTCGCCGTCGCCTGTCCAGTGGTCGACTGCTTTCTTTACCGAATCTACTGCTGCCGTCTCTCCTACCGCTTCCGCAAAATCTCGCTGCTTCGCGGGTGCCGGTGAGTTTGCTGGCTGAGATGCTAATGCGGCGATATGCGAGGTTTGCGACGACTGGGACTGAGTGAGCTGGTCGAGTTGCCAAGCCCAATCCAAGCACACCTCTAGGGGAGGTTTACCCAGACGTTCCAGTATGTCTTGAGCAGTGATCACAGGGCGGGCAGCGGTCATTGGACTGAACCCTTCGCGAAACTTGAGGCAAATCCGCTCGGTTTGTCGACATTCGATTTTTGCAGGCCGCACTTCCGTCGTAAAGACCATGGGGCCAATGGTTTAACAGAATCGCCGCAAAATGTGTTCGCTTGCGATTCCACTTCATGAACAGATTATCCACGCTGGATGACGATGTAAGGAATTGAAACTGTGATACGATATTGTTGCACGGCGAGCTCGCTTGACCATGGTTCTACCACGGGCATCTGGGCTTGACTCGCTCGGTGACCTCGGGAGGTCTGGAAAACAGTTTGACATCAATGCTAGCAAATCTACAATCGCAACTCGTCGGCAACATTGGGTCTGTGAGAGACCGAGTGTGACCGACCACCGCTGAAAGCTGAGTTCGCTGGAAAGTTAGTGGCCTTTCTTTTCAACCCACGAACTTGGCAAGTGGCGGCAAAGAGTGTTTGGTATCTGTGTGCAGAACCGCCACAGGCGCTTGGGCAATGCCCGAGAGCACTTTTTGCACGACCACCGGGCGGGAGGAGCATGGCAAGGTTTGCCATGAGTGTCAAACAGGAACCAGTTCGCGCAGGGTGTGCGCGAGCGTTGACCGATGGGAGTGCGCGCCGAGCATGGCACACGACGTGAACCAGAGTGAAATGGATGTCGCCGCTCAAGTGCGATCTGCTTTGGTCGATACGATCAGTTCAGAACGCTACGATTTATGGATTGCCGAAGATACTCAGTGGGCGTGGAACGACAACGCACTGCGCATCTACTTTAAAAATGATTTCGCCTGTCACCTGGCTAAGCGATTTCTAGCCAAGGATATCTCCGCAGCGGTGCAACAAGTGCTAGGCTTCGCCGCTGAGATCTTCTACGAAGCACGACTGCCAGACACACTCGCACATGCTACTGCTACACCTACATCAAATGCTCCTACTACCAAAAAGGTTGCTCCGCCCCTAACAATTTTACCTGCGGCTGCCGCGGCTTCCCTGCCCAGGGGGGCGACTTGCGTGCCGCTGGCAGCCGCCATGCTGCCTCACAGCAAACCCGCACTGGCTGTCCAGACCGCTAGTGCCGCCGCATCGTCGAAAACCAGTTCGACGAAAATCGCTGCTATGGACAAGCCAACGTCTGAGCGCGAAGCCTATCCGCAGTCGCGTCAGCCGCAATTACAAGAACCATTAAGAGAACCACGTCAACTGTGGGAGCAGTTTGTGCAAGGTCCCTCCAACCAACTCGCCTGGACAACCGCCAACTTGATCGTCACCGACCCAGGACGATTGAGCCCGGTGGTATTGCATGGCCCCAACGGCTGCGGCAAGTCGCTGTTGGCTGCTTCGGTTGCGGAGCGGTTGCGGACGGTCAAGCGCATGCGTCGTGTGGTACACATGACCAGCGAGCAATTCACCAACGACTTCATGGAAGGCTTGCGTGGCGGTGGACTCCCCATGTTCCGCCGCAAGTACCGCGACGTCGAAGCGCTCATCTTGGACGATATCCAGTTTTTCATCGGCAAGAAATCGACCATCGGCGAACTTAAGCACACGCTGGACAACCTGATGCGAGCGGGCAAGCAAGTCGTGCTGACGTCCGACCGAGCTGTGGGAGAATTGCAGGCGCTGGGGAGCGATGTGGTCGGACGCCTGCGCAGTGGCATGGTCACGCCGGTATTCCCCTTGGACGAAGTTACCCGGACTGAAGTGTTGCAGCGATTGTTCAGAAGCGCTGGACTGGAAATCAGCTCGGACATCGTCAGCCAGATCGCCAGCCGCGCGGCCGGCGATGGACGTGTGCTCAGCGGTATTGCCAAGCGATTGGTTGCCGTATCCTCCCTGCATGACAAACCACTCACTTGGGACCAGTGCTGGAATTCCGTCTACGATTTGGTGCAGTCGACTCAGCCCGTCGTGCGCATGGCTGATATCGAGCGCGCAGTGTGCAGCATGTTTGGTCTGGAGCCCGACAGCTTGCAGTCGAGCAATAAGACCCGCAGCGTCAGCCAGCCGCGCATGCTAGCTATGTTTCTATCGCGGAAATACACGCCGGCGGCATACAAGGAGATTGGCGAGTACTTCGGCAAACGTCGCCACAGCACGGTCATCTCGGCAGAAAAGACCGTCGAGGTCTGGCTCAGCGAAGATATGCAGTTGCAGGCCGGCCGCGGGATCACTATTCGCGATGCCGTACGCCGCGTCGAAGCCCAATTGCAAGTCGGCTAAATACAAGTCGGCTAAATAGCAGCCAAGGGGGATTTCGCTCCGCGACCGGGCCGATTAAATCACCAGCCCGGCTCGCGCAGGACCGCTCTATCCAGTATGATAGGTTGACCATGAATCAATTAGCCGCCAAGCGTGTGCGTCGATTTCCGTTGATTTATTCCCCACCTTAATCCCTGTTTGAAATTCGCATGCGTTGTCTCGGGCAAATCAACGGTCGCAGTTCGGCCGAATCTTTCGTCGCCTACTTGTTGACTCAGGACATCACCACTCAAATCGAAGCCGTGGGTGAGCCAGCAGCTCAGGAGGGTTCCGACACTTGGGAGATCTGGGTTCGCGATGAAGACCAGATGGAGTCGGCGCGCGCGGAGCTGATCCAGTTCGTCGACAATCCACGCGATTCCAAGTATTCGGCCGCTTTGTCCCAGGCCAAATCGATCTTGGCGGAACGCCAGAAAAAGAAGCAGCAAGCGGCCCGCAATTTGCGCCGTGTCGACATGCGCGGTTCGGCTCGCCTGGGGGGGGGCGGGTCGATTCCGCCGTTGACGTTAACGCTGCTGATCCTGTCGATCGGCATCAGTTTAATGAGCTCATTCAACCGGCCCAAGCCATCAAACGACTGGGGCAGGTCGATCGTCGAGAAGCTGAGCTTCGTCTCTCCTATGGATTACTTGCAGTCCGAGGGCGATCCGGCAGCCAGCCTCAAGAAGGGCGAGCTGTGGCGGATGATCACTCCCATATTTCTACATATGAACATGTTCCACTTGGCCATGAACATGTTCGTGCTGGTCTCCTTTGGACGCATGGTCGAACGCTGGGTAGGTACGCCGCGCTACGCATTGTTCGTGCTCCTACTAGCTGTCGGGCCCAACTTGCTGCAGGGGCTCGCGCCCGCTTGGATGCATGGCAATCCATTGTTCGGCGGCATGTCCGGCGTCTTGTATGGATTGTTCGGTTACGTCTGGATCCGCACTTCCATCGACCCCACGCTGGGAGTCTCTATTCCATTTTTCATGGTGGTCATCTTTGTGGGGTTGATCGTGGTGGGACTGTCCGGAATAGTTCCCAATTGGCAGTACGCAGACCTGTGCCACTTGGGTGGACTGCTGTTAGGCTGCGGGGTAGCATTTGCAGAAGCCCAACCAAGACGCAAGTAAAATATCTGAAGAATAGTCACAGTGCAATAGGAACGGGCATGGCTTCGACGAGTAACGCGTGCGCAGGTTTAGTTATCGCCATAGATGGCCCAGCGGGCGCGGGTAAGAGTAGCGTAGCGCGGCTGTTAGCTCGGCAACTGCAGTTTGAATTCCTGGACACCGGTGCCCTCTACCGCTGCGTTACCCTGGCGGCGCAGCAGGCGGAGATAGACCCTCGCGATGAGGCCGCCGTGACCGCTTTGGCGGACCAGCTACACATCGAACTCGACGGAGAATCCGTGCGGCTCAATGGTCAAGACGTGAGCCAAGCCATTCGCACCCCGCAGGTGGCCTGTGCTATCGGCGCGATCGCCGACAACATCGAGGTTCGCAAGCGACTCACCCATTGGCAACGCCAGTGGACCACGGGCCGGCGGGTAGTGACCGAGGGACGCGATCAAGGCAGCGAGGTCTTCTACGATTCCCCCTGTAAGATTTTTTTAGTCGCCAGCAGCGAAGAGCGCGCCCGGCGGCGCATGCGCGAGCTGCAACAGCGAGGTATCACTGCCGACTACGAAAGCGTGCTCCAGCAACAGAACCAACGCGACCTAGAGGACCGCCAGCGCCCCGTGGGTGGGCTGCGGAAAGCCGAGGATGCGATTGAATTTAGCACTACCGGACTGACGCTCGAGGCCGTAGTCGCCCAGCTATTGCAGTTGGTCGCGGAGCGTGTGGGAACAAGTCGCCTGCATGAGTGTCGAGCGTCACATGCCACGCGCTAACAAAACGGTGGAGCCACCACGACGATCGCT
>CAKQNH010000359.1 GCA_934255105.1 uncultured Pirellulaceae bacterium | reverse complement strand
GGCGACCGCCCATCGGCGAACATGATCGTTACTATTAGGTGCGCTCGATGCGGCTTCAGGACCTTGGCGGCGTCTCGCCACAGCACACTGGTCGCGCACGGGCCTTCTAAGTCTGACCATGGAATGGGGCCGGGCATAAGCGCTAAAAAAACATGCGCGTGCTCGCCGACGTCAAAAGTCAAAATCGTTTTATCAGATTTTTCAACAGGCCCTAGCGGCGGTAGGTCGGGCCACGTGGATGACAAGTCGCGTGTGATTGCACTAGGCGAGATCTTCGGTTTCGGCCCCAGCGGTATCATCGCAATCGAGATAGCCTCAGTTGTTTGGGACATGCTTCTATCTCTCCACAAAAGAATATCGTAGTTGTTCACGCCTTCGTCGTTGATCGCTCCGCCGATCATTGCTCTACAGTCATTGATCGCTCCGCCGATCATTGCCTTCGTGCATAATACTTAAGAGTGTCTATGTATCTGTCAGTTCCCCCAAGCATCTGATCGACGGAGCGATCAGCGACTATGTTCCCCAAGCATCTGATCGACGGAGCGATCAACGACTATATCCCCAAGCAACTGATCGACAGGTAGCACCAAAATAGCTACCCGAGTGCGCGTGGTCAACTTTGCCAGCTCAAAATTATGGCGGTAACTGTCAATGCGACGACGATTAGAAATCGTTTTTCGGTACAGGCACTATCTTACAGGCGCGTGACATCGACGTAGCGAAACTGTCCACCGCTCGCTTCGGCCAGCAGGCGAATCCAACCGCCGCCATCGCGACTGGGCCCAGAACCGAACTGGATGGCATGCAGCGTCGTTCCGCCGCGGAACGCGCGATCCTCCAGCTTCTGCAATTCGCGGGCTGTAGGGGAGGAATCGGCATCGGTCAAAAAGAAGAGCACGTCTGGCCCCAGGTTGAATCCCATCTGCAGAGCCCCGATGTGCTCGGTTCCACCATCAGCCGAAACATTGCGCACAAACTGCACGGCCCTCTCCTTGGATCGCGGGTCACCTTTGAACAGCTTCGGTGGACCGCTCGAAAGACCGCCCATCGGCAGGGGAGAATCGTTGTAGAAGATGACCTGGAACTGATGGGCGGGCCCGATGGACTGCAAGCTTTCGATCAACTCGGCTTTTGCACTTCGCAGTGGTGCCCCGCCGTAGCCGAGCATGCTAGCTGAGCGGTCGAATACGTAAACAAAACGAGTCCCCTCGCCTTCGATGCCAAACAGGGTCGTTTTCACTTTGGGAATACTGCGGTCTCCACCGATGGTGGCACCACCGTCGTCGAGCCCCAAGCCTCCGGCCGCTGCGGCGGAATCGCTGGCCGCCTGGCCCGTGGCGGGCATTAGGCCGGCGAGCAGCGCGTCGGTAGCGGTGTTCAAATGATCGACGGCGGGCAAGCTCTGAGCAGCCTGCTCTGCCGGTGCTGTAGCGCTGTTGTCCCCGACTGCCGCCGCACCACTCGTGTCTAGAAAGTAGGCCTCGCCACCGCTGGTCTGGTAGACCATGGCGACGCCCACCGGTCGATCCGGCTCGTCGCCGGTCCCTTTAGGGCTGGCGACCCATACCACACTCAGCGTCGTTAGAATGCCAACATGCAGCAGCATCGACAACAGCCAAGCTGGCTTGCTGCTCATGCGCTCAGCGGGGGGCAGCGCGGGGATCTCGCGTCGCTGCAAGCGTTGTGGGTCAGGGGGAGTAGCCATCTGACTATTCTACCAGCCCTCTTAAGAATTCGGAAATTCCAGCTTCATCTGCTGATCGTCCTCGGTCCGGCCAAATTCGCGGTACATCAGACTGGGCTGAATATCTTTGTTATTTTGATATTTACTGGAAGAATACTCGCAGACGGTTCCCTGCAGCCCATGATAAATAATTTGGCAGATTTGCAGGCCGGGATAGATGCGGATCGGCTGCACGGCAAACATTTCCAACGTCCAGTAGCCTTTGAAGCCGACATCTCCAAACCCCGACGTGACGTGTACAAACAGCCCCAGACGCCCCAGCGACGAACGGCCTTCGATCATGGGGACCAAGTTGTGTGTTTCGGTGTGTTCCACGGTCCGCCCCAAATAAACCTGACTGGGGCTCAACACCAGCCCCGAGTCTGGAATTTCAATGCGACGGTAGCGGTTGGGCGTCTTGACGTCGAGCACAACCTCCTCGTACACCAGCAGTTCATTGTGCAGGGTCAGGTCGTAGCTATTGGGATTGATCTGAGACGCATCGAAGGGATCGATTCGAATATCACCTCCGATACGCTTCTTGATCTCCTCGCCAGATAAAATCATGCTGTCCAACCTAGATTGCGGGCTTAGTGTGGCGCTGCAGAGCGGGTCGTACGATGACCGGGAGTTAAACGATAGGCGTATTTATATGCCATTACCATCGGTCAGACTAGAACCACCTGGGATTGCGAGCGCGTTTCCCACAGTCACCCTTCGCCCAGGCGTCAAATGCGGTAAGATGGTCAGGACGCTAGGCAGCGCAGCAGAGTAAACGCAGCAACCAACCCCCTATCAGTCACGGGTAATTGAACTCAAGCAAGTGACGCTCAAGCCCCTCCGATGACAAACCTACAAAACTCAGCCGGATGGCCAGACAATTTCTCTGGACGCGTTCCACTGTTTCCGCTTCCCAATCTGGTCTTCTTCCCCCACGCGGTGCAACCCCTGCACATTTTCGAACCCCGCTACTGTGACATGCTGCACGATGCGCTGGCGGGCGAGGGTCTGATTGCGATGGTGTTGCTAGAACCGGGCTGGGAGCATCAATATCAGTCTCGTCCAGACATTGCTCAGGCCGCCTGCATTGGCAAAATCATCTCGCATAGCCCCACGGATGAAAAACGCCACAATATCTTGCTTGCCGGCGTAAAACGAGCCCGCATCATTCGCGAACTCGAACCACGCCGGGCATATCGTGAGGCGGAGGTCGAGGTGCTGGAAGACGTGTATCCTGCAGATGAAGCCCAGCAGAGACCCGAGTTGGCCCAGCGTCTACAAACGCTGTTTCGACAATTCGTCCCCCAGGGGCTGGTCGTACAAGAGAGTTTTCAACAGTTGATGGACAAGCAACTCCCGTTGGGCGTGCTGACCGACACCATCGCCTATGCATTGCAATTGCCCGTGGCCATCAAACAACAACTGCTGGCCGAAGCCAACGTCGATATCCGTTGTCGCCTGCTGTCTCGCTGCCTGGAGCAAAAAATTCATGGCTTGACCGACCCTGCGGACGACGCAGCCAGCGATGAATTCCCTCCACGTTTCTCCACTAACTAGCTATCTGTCAACCACCATCACCTGCACACTCATTAGCGAACCGAACTATGCTCTGGATTGATTATCTGTCTCGCGTCACCCACATTTCGACGGCCATCGCCCTGATCGGTGGCAGCGTCTTCATTCTGTGCGTACTGTGGCCCGCCGCCAAACTAATTTCCGAAGAGGCTCAAGCCACGTTATCGGCGGGCATCAGCGCCCGCTGGAAACGCTTTGTACATATCGGAATTTTGCTGTTTCTAGTAAGCGGCTTCTACAACTATTTTCGCGCCATGCCTCTGCACAAGGGCGATGGTCTGTACCATGCCATGATCGGTACAAAAATGCTGTTGGCGCTGGTCATCTTCTTCATCGCCTCAGCACTGGTCGGCAAGAGCCAAGCCTTCGCGGCCATGCGCACCAAACGCGGCAAGTGGCTCACGATTCTGGTGCTGCTGGCCTGCATCATCGTGCTGATCTCCAGCTTTGTCAAAGTCCGTGGACCAGCCACAACCAAGGATACAATTGAAATTGTCCCGATCGCTTTGGTAACTCTGTAAAGGCTGGATGTTAGGCATCACACACATCATCCCATTGTGCATCAGTCCAGTGCGCATCAGCCATTGTGCGCATCAGCCATTGCGCATCAGCCCATTGTGCATCAGCCATTGTGCATCAGCCCGGAGGGCGGTATATCCCTTCCGGTGGCGTGAGCCACCGGACCAGTGGTAAGAGCTCGGATAGCCCGGAGGGCGACACAGGATGCAGCAGGTCCAGTGGAAAGCTTGGGGATCTAGCTTTGCCATGGTCGCCCAAGCAAGCTACCTGTTTGACAACTTTCCTGCCACCAAAAACCTAACATTGATGTGCCGCCCTCCGGGCTTACCAATCCGGTGGCTGGAATCCGGTGGCTAACGCCACCGGCAGAGATGTGTCGCCCTCTGGGCTAAGCAGTATGTCGCCCTCTGGGCTAAGCAGTATGTCGCCCTCTGGGCTAAGCAGTGTGTCGCCCTCTGGGCTAATGAGATTGAGCTAATGAGATTGAGCAAATGAGATTGAGCTAAGGAGATCGAGCCAAGAAGATTGGGCTAGGGAGATATTGTGCCATCTTAAAAACTGTTAGCTGTAACTTACAATTCGCCCGGCAATATTAACTCGGCCGGCGGCGATGGCGGCGATGACCTCGGGGTAGAGCTGTCGCTCCAGCTCGCCCACTCGGCTCTGCAACTCCTCAGCGGTATCGCTGCTCGAAACTGGACAACTGCGCTGCGCAATGATAGGCCCGTGATCGTACTGGTTGTCGACAAAGTGAACCGTGCAGCCCGAGAGCTTAACGCCATATTCAATGGCTCCCCTGTGAACTCGCAAACCATAGAAGCCGTGGCCGCTAAAGGCTGGAATCAACGAAGGGTGAATGTTGATTACGCGATTGGCAAAGTCGTCGGGGATGGCCAATAGTTCAACATAGCCACCCATCACTACCAACTGCACGCCGTGCTCGCGGCACAGTCCAAAGACGGCTTGACTGTGTGCTTGTGGATCAGCAAAGTCCTTTTTCGCGACCATCTCGGTAGGAATCGCCGCTTGTTTCGCATAGCGCAAGCCACCCGCGCTGGAACTACTGCTAATGACCAAGGCGAACTGGACAGGCAGCTCTCCACGTTGTTGGTAGGCCAGCAGATTGGCCAAGGTGGACCCCGAACCCGAGATGAGTACAGCTATACGTAGTTGTTTCATGCGGTGTCCCCACGACCGGCTGCCGCAACGGCCTCGATGCCTAACTGGATTGCGTGTCCGCCAACTTCCAGATCGTGCAGTTCAACGCCTGAGGACTGCGGTTCGTTCACTTCGAATTGAGTTGCCAGTGTTTCAGCCGTGATCGTGGAACGGTTCTCTTCAATCGCCAAGGCCAATTCGGCGTTGTCAAACTCGCTCCACACCCGAATGCGGTCGGTGAATTGACAATCGCGTTGTTTCCGCAAGTCTTGGATCAGGCGGATCAGATCGCGAGCCATACCTTCGCGAATCAAGGTGGGTGTTAATTCAGTCGAGAGGACCACTACGCACTGGCGGCCTTGAGCTGCGGCCCAGCCTCCCTTGGCTTTGAGTCGCACTTCCAGATCTTCTCCGGAGAGCTTCAATGTCTGTCCCTCCAACGTGAGCTCGACGAAACCCTGGCCCTGCAGTTCGGCCAACAAATGCGCGCCATCGAGCGTCGCTAGCGCCTTCTTGAGCGCTGGCAGTTGCTTGCCAACTCGCGGCCCGAGCAGTTTGAAATTGGGCAGTATCTGATACTCGATATACTTGCTATTGCCCGCATTGTAGTGAATTTGTTTTACGTTCAGCTCTTCTCGAATGATCTGATCATATTCGGTCAGCCAGGCCATGTGCCGGTCGCTGGCCAGGCTCACTTCGACGCTGGCCAAAGGCTGTCGAACTTTCAATTTCGATTCCATGCGTGCCGATCGCCCCAGCGACGCCACTTCGCGCAGCAAGCGCATGCGCTCGCTCAGTAGAC
>CAKQNH010000358.1 GCA_934255105.1 uncultured Pirellulaceae bacterium | reverse complement strand
ATCTTCAGCAGGCCAGCTTCCTCCACGTCCCCCATCGACCACTGAGTAATAACATCGGTTTTACCAGACACGCGCCCCAGCGGCACGTACTCGGTCAGCGGCTTATCACCGATCACCACGGCGGCCGCGTGGGTGCCCACGTTGCGCGCGTTGCCCTCGAGCTTCATGGCGATATCCAGCAGCTCGCGCGCTTCCGAATCGCCCTCGTAGGTGGCCTTCAGATCGACGTTCTTTTCGATCGCCTTTTTGATCGTGATTTTGAGTTCATCAGGCACCATTTCGGTGATCTGATTGACGCGCATCAACGGAATGCCCAGCGCGCGCCCCACGTCCTTGATAGCGGCTTTGGCGGCCATCGTCCCGAAGGTACCGATCTGGGCCACGTTCTCGTCGCCGTACTTGTCGCGGACGTACTGAATGATCTCGCCGCGACGGTCCTTGCAGAAGTCGATATCGATGTCAGGCGCTTCGAGCCGATTCTCATCCAAGAAGCGTTCAAACAGCAGATCGTATTTGATGGGACAAACGTGGCTCAGGTAGGTGGCAAAACAGACCAGAGCCCCCACCCCGCTACCCCGAGCCGTATTGGGGACACCGCACTCGCGCGAGTGCCGCACGAAGTCCCACACGATCAAGAAGTAGTTAGCAAACCCCAGTCGCTGGATCACCCCCAGTTCGCGGTCGAGTCGGGCTTGCACCACTTCGGACAATTCGCCACCGGGGAGCATCTCTTCGTTGCCCTGGTAGCGGTCTTTCAAGCCTTCTATGCACACTTCGCGCAGATAGTCGTCGGGATCCTTCTTCTCCACGGGCAATGGATAAACGGGAAAGTATCGTTTGCCCAGCTCCAAATCGATATCGACCGTGTCAGCGATCTCCTGGCTGCGGGCTACCGCGTCTTCCAAGCCTACAAAGCTGGCATACATCTCTGCGGGCGAACGCAGATAGAACTGATCCCCCTCCATCTTCATCCGCGCCGTATCGGTGCGGAACTTACCGGTGTTGATGCACAACAACACGTCCTGGATCTCTGCGTCTTCGCGATCGGCGTAATGCGCATCGCTGGTAGCCACCAGCGGCAGGCCAATTTTATTGGCGATATTCACGGCGCCTTCGAGCTGATTCCGCTGGATCTCCAGATTGTTATTCATCACCTCGATGAAGTAGCGATCGCCGAACACGCCGTGGAACCACTGCGCAATCTCGATCGCTTCCTTCTCGCTCTTGGCCGTGTCTTGATTATTGAGAATCGCCCGCGAAAACTCGCTCGACACGCAACCGCTCAAGCAGATGATCCCCTCGCTGAGCTCAGCCAACAACTCGCGGTCGATGCGGGGCTTAAAATAGAAGCCTTCCAACGAGGCCTTTGAAGCCAGCTTAATAAGGTTTTTGAAACCGGTGCGATTCTTCGCCAGCAGCGTCAGGTGGTAGGCGGCCTCTTTGGAACTGGAGGCGTTGCCGCGCGTAAAGCGACTCTGCGGAGCAACATAGGCTTCGTAGCCAATGATGGGATTGATACCGGCCGCTTTCGACTTTTTGTAGAATTCGAGCGCCCCGTGCAGATTGCCGTGATCGGTTAAGGCCAGCGAGTTCATGCCGTGCGATTTAGCTCGGTCGATCAGTTTGCCAATGGAGCTAGCTCCATCGAGCAGGCTATAGTGGCTGTGGCAATGCAAGTGGACAAAACTACCGCTCATCGGTGACTGGGTTTCCTATACAAAAGGCGTTTAGACTTACCGGACGTATCAATTATAGCGTTTGCTCTGTAGCCCAAATCCGAATTGGCTCGAACGTTTGGTGGGAGAGCGTGAAAACGTTGTTGGAGCAATGATGTGAGAGTTAGATGTGAGTTAGAGTTAAGTAGGTTCAAACGGCTAATTCCAAACTTAAGCTTTGACAAAGCACCATTTACATCATGCCCCACAGCCACCAGTTCGACGAACTTGAGACCGTAGCGGCACCTGCGCCGCACCACGGCGGCGGTTGGCGGAGAGTGACTGTACGACTCTTTTTCCTGGTATTTGCGGCGGTGGTAGTGATCGATGTCGCGCCCAGCCAGTGGCCCTGGATGCGTCCAGTCAAACAAGCGGTTTGCCCCCGGTTAAATTATTGCGGTTTGTGGCAGGGCCAGTGGACGCTGTTCGCCCCGAGTCCAATCCTCAACAATGCTTGGCTATCGGCAGAAATCTATCGCCCCGACGGCTCGCAGCAGGAAGTTTGGAATTCTACCTACTGGGCCAACTCTAGCGGCTGGGAGCGCTTCTTAGGGTTTAGACATATGAACTACCGCAACTCGATGGGGGCCGCCGCCCCTGCCGCTGCCAATGACCTGGCCGATTACTTAGCTCGGCAATTGATCTCTCCCACAGCCCACCCCATTGAACAACCCGTAGCGGAAGTCGCCCAGACTTTCGGCGGCTCGCCGACTAGCCCCGAAACTCTTGGCGAGTTCCGCTATGACCAATCGCAACCCGGGGCGGTTTCCGATACGAATCGCAGGCCACAGCAGCCGACTTGGCGATTGGTGCTGACGCGCAGCCAACTGAGCATTGTCTTGCCCCACGATGGCACACTTCCCAAACGCGACGAGACGCTGTGGATCTCATCCAGCAAGAACTTGGCCGTGCGCGAGTACTTGCCATGACGGACCGCACCAACTCCACATTGGCGGCCGGCTTCGACCGCTGGCTGTTCGATAGCTGCCATCCGGTGGTATGTAGCATTCTGCGAGTTGCCTGTGCCAGCTTGCTACTAGTCTACTGGTTGGTGCTCTACCCGGAGCTGGCCCAATGGTTTACGGACGCGGGCGTCATGAAATCGGCCACGGCCCAGCAGATTGGGGAAGGCGTTTATGGTTCGCTGTTGTTCTGGTTGCCCAGCGATATAGCGACGGTGCGATTGTTTTGGTGGATAATGTTCGTGCAGACTGGGCTGCTATGGCTGGGTTGCTTCTCGCGGTTTCAGATCGCTTGCATCTTCGTGGGGCTGGTTTCATTCCAGCACCGCAACAGCTATATCTTCGATGGCCAAGACACCATGTTGCGGATACTGACCTTCTGCATGATCTTCATGCCGCTGGACTATCGCTGGTCTGTGGGGCGCTGGCTATCGCACCTGGTCCGCCAGAACGTCATTAAACCACACTTCGTTAAACCGCGTGGGCAACGCCCCGCGCGTCCCCACTCAACAACTCCTGATTCCTCAATTCCTCACTCCTCAGCTCCCCCGCCCTCTAACTCCATGCCGCGCGGCCCGCTGGGCACGCGGTTTAACGAGTCTGCGTGGGCAGTGCGGCTGGTACAACTGCAAGTTTCAGCCGTTTATTTGTCGACCGCCTGGGAGAAGTACCAAGGAATTTCGTGGCGCGACGGCACTGCGCTATATTATGTATCGCGGATGGACGATCTCTTTGGACGGCTGCCGCTGCCAGACATTTGGTTTGAGACTCCCTGGTTGCTGGCGGCCATGACCTGGGGCGTAGTATTACTGGAAGGCCTGCTCCCCGTGGCGCTATGGTGCAAGCCGACGCGCAAGTGGGCATTGCTAGCCGCGATTGGCCTGCACCTGTCGATCGAAGCCACCATGCATATATTCCTGTTCGAATGGGTGATGATCATCAGCTTGCTGTCGTTCCTGCCAGTTGACGGTTCGTACAGGTCACCCACCGCCATAGCGGACGAAAAGCAAGCATTATCCGCTCAAGAGAGCACTTAACCTGCAATTAATGCGAACTTTGCTGCAAACTTGTTGCTTTATTTACAATGGCAACTTTTAATATAGTCCAGAGCCAAAGCGGATTTAGACTATTCTGCACGCCTAGCAAGCTCTGGTACGGAATGAGGTGGGGTAAGCTTCCAGCTTGCCAACTCGCAGCCATTCCCAAAGCGCGAGCTGGAAGCTTGTGCCAATCATTTCGAACTCTAAAACTTCATTTCAACAATCCACTAGTGTTAAAGCCAGTTCTGGCGAGTTCCTTTTTAGTCTTCAATTCAAATGGGGAGCAATTATGTTGCGCAACAAACAACGGATCGGCTTTACGCTGGTCGAACTGTTGGTGGTCATCGCCATCATCGGCGTCTTGGTCGGATTGCTGTTGCCAGCAGTGCAAGCCGCTCGCGAGGCCGCTCGCCGCATGCAGTGTTCGAACAACCTCAAGCAAATAGGGCTGGCCCTTCACAACTACGAATCGACCTTCAAAGCGTTTCCGGGGGCGTGGTATATTCACCTACCAGCTCCTCCCTACAACATCCAATCGGGCCTAGTAGGCCTGCTGCCATACATGGAGCAGACCGCCCTATACGCCAACTACAGCAGCAGCGTTTCACCGACCGCTTTAAACGGGCCTATTGGCGCTGCCAACGAGGTAGTGATCTCAACTCCTCTGCCCATGTTCATTTGTCCCTCGTCACCCGGCGGTGCGGACCGCATTTACACCGCTAAAATCCCAGCCGGTGCTGGAGGGGATTTGCCCGGCCTTGCTGAAACCTCCTATAGAGCTGCTCCCAGCGATTATTCCGTTACTACTGGGGTGCGCGGTGCCTACTCCAACATTGCTTACGCAAATAAACCAGCCGCAGCGTCGCGCGGCGGAGCGCTGCGCGATTCCTCGTTCGCCAAACCTGTGACGAACACTTTCGGAGCGATCTCGGATGGCACGAGCAACACGTTCTTCATGGGGGAGCGGACCGGTGGCTTTAAGATCTATGCAGGCACCAGAGAACTCATCGCACCGGCCCCCGTATTGACAGCCCTAGGTGAAACCAACGGCGGTGGCTGGGGCGATCCATTGATCGGTGAGCACTGGTTGTCAGGTGCTGTGCGAGGCACCACCACCTTCCCAATGGCCCAAGGAGGTTGCGCTATCAATTGTACCAATATACGCAGCCAGGGATTCCACAGCTTTCACACCGGCGGTGCCCAGTTTGTCATGGCCGACGGCTCGGTGCAGTTCAATTCAGAGAGCGTGGATGCGTATACCTTCGCGGCCCGCATCACTGCCGCCGGAGGTGAAGTGGCACCTGGCGCGGACAACTAAGCGTCGGTCCAAGAAATAGAAACAACTGCCGCGAATTGGGTAGCCGAAGGCGCAGACTTTGGACAAACCAACGCGAGGTCCAAAGTCGGGCGACTTCGGCTACGTGCGCGTGCTGTGCTCCATTTATTCCTATACACGATCACCGGGTCCCTTCGATTGGGAGAATGCGTTCCATATGCTACGCCAAACTCGAAACCTTCATTTGCTCGCCTGGGCCGTGGCGGGAATGACTCTGCTAGCCGCCACGGGCTGCCCCGCGAAAAACAACTCGAATGAAAAGCAAGTTTTCAAAATCAAGGGAACGGTGACCGTCGACGGGACCCCCACGCCAGGCATTCAGATCGCGCTGCACGACAAGGCGGGTTTGGACAAGCAACAACCGACGTTTCCTCAGGGATTCACCGACGACAACGGCAACATTCGAATTTCGACCTACGAGGACGGAGACGGAGCACCCGCTGGCGATTACAACGTCACCTTTGCACTGCAGGAATTTAATCTGGTGGCGCGGGCATACGCTGGGCCCGACAAACTAAACAAGAAGTACTCGGATCCCAAGAAGACCCCCTTCAGCGTAACGCTCGGCCCTGGCCAACCCAACGACCTTGGAAAAGTAGAGCTGACTACCAAAAAGTAATCGGACGCTCCGCCGTCGGTGTTTTTAGAAGCGCTCACGACGCGGGGCTTCGGTTTTAATGCTGAAGCAGGTGGAAATGCATGACCGCGTGTTTTCTCCCATCACTCGCAAAC
>CAKQNH010000357.1 GCA_934255105.1 uncultured Pirellulaceae bacterium | reverse complement strand
TTGCCAAGCCACTTTTCGTATTGTTGGCCACGGTGGTAGCACCGCTGGTTGGGCTTGCAGATCAACCGCGCGGTGGCCCTTCGCGCCTGGCCACTTTCCAAGACGCGAGCAATCACTACTTCGCACTGTCGGTCCAAGCCGACCCTGAGGGGGATTACCCTTTGCCGCCAGGCTATGAAGTTGTGGTGCTAGTCGATACCTCCGCCACTCAAACCGGCCCCGTCCGGCTGGAATCGCTGGAAGTGGCCGAGGAGCTCGCTCGCGCATTGCCAGCGGGTGCTCAGACCGCACTCCTGGCATGCGACGTGGAAGCGTTAGACCTCTCCGCTGGACTGGTCGATCCCAGCTCGCCCCAGTGGGAGACCGCTATGGCTCGTCTGCAGAAGCGCATTCCTCTGGGGACAACCGACCTAGCCGGAGCTCTGCGAGCCGCCGCTAGCCAATTCAGCGATCGCGCCATGCAGCGGACTATCGTCTACATCGGCGACGGTATCAACCGCTCCAATCTACTCACCAAAAGCCAGCATCGACAACTGGTAGACGAACTAATTGCGGCCAAAATCAGCGTCTCGTCGCTCGCCATCGGCCCCGTCATCGACCTAGCTTCGCTGGCAGCCATCGCCAACCAAACAGGTGGCATCGTCCTTAGCCGCAACGAAATCCAGGAATCGATGCAAAGCATTGGGCACCACTTGGCTCAGAGCGCGACGCTGCCGGTCATCTGGATCCAGGACACTCCACTCCCCGGCTCGCTTGCCAGCCACTTTCCGCAGCGCTTCCCGCCACTGCGCATCGATCGCGACACGGTAGTCGTGGGCGAGTCGGAAACTCCCATTGCGATCGAGAAGCTCATATTGCAAGGGACTGTTGGAAGCGGTGAAGAAGTAAAACTGGCATGGGATCTGACAGCGGAACCCTCCAATCCAGACCTGGGTTTTCTGACAGCCGTCGTCACCGAAGCCAAGCGAGATGGGGGCGTATCGTTGCCAGCACTCGGATCGGCCGGTTTGCGGGCCATGAGCTATATGCTGGCCGACAACGCCTCGGCGCTGGTCAAAGCGGGCACGTTTGCACTCAAATCGGGCGATTTGGACGCCGCCAGACGCATCGCCGAAGAGGCGCTCAAGCAAGATCCCAACAACGCTGAAGCAGCCACGCTGCTGCAAGCGGTTGAGCAAGTTGCCAAATCTCAGTCGGAAACTGTCCCTGCGGGCAAGTTCACGCAGACCGCCGTCGCCGACGATCCATTCGGCAGTCCAAGTGCACCGGCCAGCGATGATCCGTTTGCGGAGCCAGCTACCGCGCAACCGATTACCCCGTCGCCCGCCATACCCGCGCCTGCCGAGTTGGCACCGCAGGCACCGGCCGGAAACGTCATCGTTCCAGATACGGCAGCACCCAGCACTCAAGTCTCGCCGCTGCAGCCAGCCGCTCCCGCCAGCGATAGCTCGATGCGACAATTCGATCCAGCGCCGTCGCTGCTAGCAGATACGCTCGATGCAGGCGATCTGCTCAGCGAAGAAGTTGGGCGTCGGCAAGCTCGCGCACAAGCCATCGATGCCGAAGTTCGTCAAAACATCCGCGATGCAGCAGAGCAACTGCGCCGCAACCCCTCCACAGCCAGCCAGGTCGTGCTGGAGCTCAAGCTGCTACTGGAGCGGATCGACAGCTTTACGGACACCGAACCAGCGCTGCGCGCTCAATTGCGCAGCCAGGTCAGCTCGGCATTGCAAATTGCGGCTGTGCAGGAAGCAAAATATAACGAGCGCATCAGCCGCTCCGAAGCCATTCGTTCCCAAGCCGACCAAGCCACGCGACTGTTGCTGGAAACCACGCGACAGGACGAAGCTCTCAAGCAATTGGTCGAGCAATTTAATTACTTGATGGCCGAGCAACGCTATCTTGAGGCATCCAAGGACGTCGCGCCCGAGATCAGTCGCTTGAGCCCTGAAACGCCCCTGGAAACGGTGTCACGCGTGGAGAGTTCGTTGGCTTCCAACTGGGCGTTAGTTCGCGACGCATTTAGACACCGCGAACAGGGTGTGGTCGACGCGCTGCGTGGCGTTGAAATCGCGTCTACGCCGTTCGACGGTGACCCGCCGGTGATCTACCCGGCCCCTGAGGTCTGGCAAGCTCTAACGGCCCGCCGAAAAGAGCGCTACGCCGCCACGAGCCTAGGTGTCGACAGCGAATCGGAGCAGCGCATTAGCGCCGCTCTCAAAACGGATGTAGCGGATATCGCCTACAACGCTATGCCACTGCAACAAGTCATCGAAGGATTGGCCGATGATTTGAATATCCCGATTCACCTAAAGGCTGACGTAATTGAACTCGATGGCACGGCCAGCGTCGATACTCCTATTACGTTTAGCTCGCCTCCAATCACACTCCGAAGTTTGCTGCGCATTATCCTCGACGAGCATGAACTGACCTACATGATCGAGAGCGAAACGCTGATGATCACCACCAAAGACGACGCCAATGCCGAGCCTCGCAACCGCGTTTATCCCGTAGGCGACCTAGTCGTGCCAATCATGTCCGGAGGCGGAATGATGGGCGGAATGATGGGCGGTATGGGGGGCGGTATGATGGGCGGCATGATGGGCGGCATGATGGGCGGCATGGGTGGCATGGGCGGTATGGGTGGCATGGGTGGCATGGGTGGCGGAATGGGAGGCATGGGCGGAGGCATGGGGGGCATGGGCGGCATGTTCGCTGTTCCTGATGACTCGTCCAAGTCGCCACTCAGCTCGGCACAGCCTGCAGCCTCAGCTCCCATCGCGACTCGGACCGCCAGCAAGCCGATGGCAGTCACGCGTGGCAGCTCTACCGGCACTTCCTCTGCAGAGGCTGACGGCTGGATTAGCAAGCTGCAAAGCGCTGCGGACGATCAAGAACGGCTCGCCATCGACCAGCAGATCCGCCAAGTGGTGCGGGACAGGGTCGAAGTGGCTGGTGCGTATTTAGAAGCCAAGAACACACAGGCCGCCAAAACTGAATTCGAAAAAGTCATCGGACTCGTAAGCGGTCTGCTCAGCGCTGGCTACCCGCAGCCCTGGATGTACCATGCTCTCAGCTTGGGCATGGAAGCTTGCGATTACCCTGGGTCCGAAATTAAACGCGTCCAGCTCAGCTCGCTCGATTTCAACGGCGACCTCAATGCTGCCTTTAAGATCGCCGAATATCTGGCGCGTAAAGGCATGAAGAGCGAAGCGTTGGAACTGCTGCGAGATTTAGCAACAGCCCAACCGAATCGCTACGACGTATTCGCGTTGGCATTGCCACTGGCCGAAGAGACCCAAGATTTGGACGCTATGCGCTGGGTGTGCGTGGGAATTTTGAGCAAGGCTTGGCCCGCCGAGCAAGCCTCGCTGTTTGAGCGAGCCAACTTGGCCGCCAAGGCCACCCGCTTGCGACTGACCCAACAGGGACGTTTAACGGAAGCCAGAGTTTTTGAAGATGATACCAAGCTGGCTCTGCGCCGGGACATCGTCGTACGGGTTAACTGGACTGGAAAAGCCGACTTGGACCTAGTGGTCAAGGAACCATCGGGCAGCATTTGTTCGCTGTCGAATCCGTTCACTTACGGTGGCGGCGTATTGCTGGGGGACATCAGCAGCAGCAACAGCCCGTCGAGCATCGATGGATTTTCGGAATACTATGTTTGCCCACAAGGCTACGCCGGTCAGTACGACGTCATGGTGCGGCGGGTGTGGGGTGCCGCCTCGGGTGGCAAAGTCACCGTAGAGGTCTACACAGACTACGGAACTGAGCAGCAAGCCTACTTTATCAAGCAAGTCGACCTAAGCGATAAAGATGTGCTGCTGCAAGTTACCGTGCAAAACGGACATCGGCAGCAACCACTGGTCGAGGCCGAACTGGCAAATATTCGAAAGAAGCAGATTGAACTGGGACGCACCGTGCTGGGCCAAATGGCTACTCCCAGCAGTTCTAGTGCGGACACCGATGATTACGCTGCTTACCGTCGCATGTTAGCCGCCGCCCGACAGGGTGCCGGTCCTGGATTCGGCTTCCCGATCGGACGAGGTGCCGTCGGCTACACGCCAGTCATTACGACTCTTAGCGAGGGCGCTATGATGCTGCCCACAGTCGTCGTTTCGCACGACCGACGCTATGTGCGCATTACCCCAAATCCAAACTTCCAAGGCATTGGCGAAGTCTTTACCTTCAACTCGGCAACCGGTTCTCAGGGGCAAAACCAGGGGGGCAACGGCGGCTTTGGCGGCGGCACCAGCGGCGGCGTCAATTCTGGCGGTATCAATACCGGCGGACAGCTTTAAAACCAAACCTGCTGCATGGCCACTTGGGTCGGCCACTCGTGGCCGACCTATGTTTTCTGCCGACAATGCTCTTGTCAACGACGGCCTATTCCTGCAACACTGCCGAGGCAAAGCCCCATCCGCGCAGAACCTGCGCTGCTGCGGGTTTGCCCCGTGTGTATGGCTGCCCGCGTATAGCCTCCCGTGTGTGTTGTGATCCGTAGATCGCCAATTGCATGACTAAAATAGATCGCTATCTATTATTCTTGTACTTTCGCGTGTTGGTCCTCTGCTTCGCTACCGTCTGCGGATTGATGATCGTCATCCACGTCTTCACCAACTTGGATGAATTCCTGCAGTACAGCCGGCAGACCGATTCGACCGTGGTAAAGGTCATGGTTGACTACTATGGCCCTTACACCATATATATCTTCGAACGCTTGAGCGCTATGCTAGCGCTATTAGCACTCCTTTTTGTGATCGCATGGCTCAATAAAACACACGAATTCACCGCTCTGCTGGCGGCCGGGGTGACCAAGCGCCGCGTAGTGCGGCCGCTGATGATCGCTTCGGCGATAGTCATTCTCTCGGCGGCGGCGGCTCGCGAGTTCGCCATTCCACGTTTCCAAGATCGACTCGACCGCAATCCACAGGACTTAGTTGGCCCTCGCAGCATGCGACCGACCTTTGATCCCGGCGCGATGGCTCTGATTCAAGGCAAGCACTTGCTCCCAGCCAGCCTGGAGATCATATTACCCAGGATGACCATTCAGGGAGGTCCGCTGGCGACGAACATTGGACCGCGAATCACTGCCGCTTCAGCTAAATTCCAACCTGCCAGCGATCTGGCGCCGGCTGGCTATCTGTTCGTAGGAGTCAATTTCCCCAGCCATATCGATCAGTGCGATTCAGTGACCAGCCAAGAGGGACAGCCGCTGTTGCTGACCGCCAAAGACACGCCTTGGCTGGCCCCAGGCAGTTGCTTCTTAGCAAGCAAAATCGAATTTGAAATGTTGCGTGGCGGGAGCGTGTGGAAACAATTTGCATCTACCTACGAACTGATCCGCCATCTGCGCGGAGAAAATGTACGCAGTAGCAACGATCTGCGAGTCTCGATTCACCAGCGTATTTTGCGGCCAGCCATCGACTGGACCGTGTTGCTGTTGGGGATCCCCGTCCTGTTAACTCGGCCCGACCGGCACATGTTCTGGGTGGCCGGTGCCTGCCTGGGGATCGTGGCGGGCTTTACAGGCGTGGCGATCGCCCTGGCCGCCCTAGGCACCTCAGGCACGCTCTTCAGCCCCGCGCTGGCCACGTGGATGCCGCTGCTGATTTTCCTGCCGTGGGGCTGGGCCAAATCAGCCAGTGCGATGGAGACCTAAGTAGAACGGTTGTCCCAACCGTTTCCCGAAGCAGTTGGGACAACTGCTCTACATCTCTACCCCAATATTTAAGCTGGACGGAGCACTAGCTTGCGTTCCAGAAATGATGCGGGGCAGGCAAGCTGGAAGCT
>CAKQNH010000356.1 GCA_934255105.1 uncultured Pirellulaceae bacterium | reverse complement strand
CTTATGGTGTGCCGCTGAAAGGTGGCATATTGACGCTTGACCACAAATCTCCGGAGGGAAATGTATTCGATGGAGCTAAGGTGAATCCAGTCGGATTCAACAGCCTTCGGTCGCTTGACGGCTCAGCTCAAGTCTCTGCCGCACAGACCATCGTTCCTACTCCCACTCCGTACGTGGTACCAAACTTTGGTCGCGCTGCGGGGGATTTGAATGCGTTTGTAAAGCCTGCGAGCTTGCTTACATCCGAACAACCTGTTTACGATGCGAGACTCTTGATTGCCTCCGGAACGTGGGCCGGCACTGCGCCCACAATTGATATCACTTCAGTCGATTTTTTGGTCAATGTAATTTCCACCAGCGATCTTGGCAGCACGCGAGCTGCAACCATTCGGGCAAACGCTGTCCCTGAGCCCAGTGCGTTGGGGTTAGTACTCGTGGGCAGTCTTGGGCTCTTCATCCGCCGCCGAACTCGCTGCGTATGGTAAGGAATCTTGCCGAATGTTCCGCTTAAACCATGCGACTCTCCGCGATGCTCAGCCCCACAAAAGAACACAATGTGGTGAAGTGCTGCCACCGGCAGACGACAAGAGAATTCGCAACTCTCCCCTGGAACTTGCTGCAGGAATAAACGGATCGCGTTACAATGGGTCGATAGTCGCGCAGCATGGTGCTAGCGGCAGCGGTTGCCTATCCCTGTGGGGACGGCTTGTTTTCTCATTTTCGTGACAAATTGGACCCAATGCCAGCCTGGTTTAACCTTCTCTTGGCTTTCGTGTTAGTGATTGCCAATGGTTTTTTTGTGGCTGCCGAATTTGCATTGGTGAAAGTCCGGATCAGCCGCGTCGAGCACCTGATTACACAGCGGCGGCTATTTGCCAAGACGGCTCGCTGGCTGGCTCAACGGCTGGAACGATCCTTGTCGGCCTGCCAACTGGGTATCACCATGGCCTCGCTGGCCTTGGGCTGGGTGGGTGAACCCGCCTTCGCGGCGCTACTGGAGCCGCTGTTGAGAATGGTCAATATCCATTCGGCCGCCGTGCTGCACACCATGTCGTTTTTGATCGGCTTCACGATCATCACGGCCCTGCACCTAGTGATTGGCGAACAGGCACCCAAGATTTTTGCGATCCGGCAGCCCGAATTGATGCTGCTGTGGACCGCCGTGCCGATGAAAGCCTTCTACATCCTGACGTATCCGTTGATGATTGGCTTAAACGCGACTACTGCCAAACTGCTTAGGTTGATCGGTTTGAAAGAGGCCAGCGAGCACGAAGTACCGCACACCGAGGCGGAGATTCGCGCACTGCTGCGCGAGGCACACATTCATGGCAATCTGACGGGCAACGAGCACCGGTTGCTGGACGCGGTCTTTGAATTTGACGATTTAATCTGCCGCCGCATTATGCTCCCCCGCGGCGAGGTCGAGTTCGTGGACATCAACGACCCGTTGGCAGAATCGATTGCCATGATTCGCCGCACCAAGCACACTCGCTACCCCGTGTGCGATGGATCGCTGGATGAAGTCATGGGGGTGCTGCACGTCAAGGATTTGATTGGCCTTCCGCTGACCGATGGCTTTAAACTGCAGTCGATCATGCGGCCACCCAAAAAAGTTCCGGAGAGCATGCCGATCAGCAGGCTGCTGCGCCACTTCCAAGGAACGCATCAACTGTTGGCCTTTGTCATCGACGAGTATGGCACCGTGATCGGAGTCGTCACGCTGGAGAATGTCTTGGAAGAGATCATCGGCAACGTGTCCGATGAATTCGACGTGGAAAGTCCAGACATCGTTCCCGATGGCCCAGGTGCTTTTGTGATCGACGGCAGCGCCGCGGTTGTCGATGTGGAGCGGCGACTGGGCCTGTCCTTTGGAGAGACCGACGCCGACAGCATGTCGGGACTGCTAATGGACTTTGCACACCGCATCGTCACCGCTGGCGAGATTGTCGATCTGGGAGTCGCCCAAGCTAAAGTGCTCGAGATGGCCGACGATCGCACCACTAGCTTGCGCATCAGCCTGCCCGATCCCGAGTCTCCGCAGACGTAGAAACGGTTGGCAACGGCCTTAAACACTGTGCATCAAAAATGTGCAAGTTTATGAATAATCCGAGTTAAACGAGCGTCAGCGGCCGAAGAGTGAGTCGCCAAAGCCGTCATTGACTCGCGCGCGAGGACTATCTTGCACGCTACCAAAATGGAAGATGGGCTGCGGCGGGGGCGTCTCTTGAGTCACACTAAAACGCAATCTACGCGCCCCCAGCCACACCTCGACGGTCTGCTGTTGCGGTCGCAAATTCATCGCAAAGCCCATATTCGCCCGCAACGGTAACGAGCGGTTGGAATAGGCCAATCGTCCAGACCTGAGATCGACGAGCGCCACGCTGGCGCGGTGGTCGTCCGCACCTTGGGTATGAATGCGATAGACCAACATGAAGGGGCTCTGCCGCGGTTGCGATTTTGGAAACTGCATATCGAATAGTCTGCCCGGCCGGTCCCACAGCAGTTCGCCTGTCTGGCAGTTGAGCGCGTACACGTCGCCGCTGACGGGCAACATGTCCTCCTGAACCGGACGCGCGCGGCCGCTGTTGGAAAGGACTACCAATCGATTCTCGAAACGCTGCACCGAAATCGATTCAACATTCAAATCGGTCTGGATCGGATGGCGTTTATAGGTGGTCTGCGGATCCCGCAAATCGCAGTAGTGCAGATAGGCGTTGGGTTCGAGCACGACCAAATAGCGTCCCTCGCAAACTTCGGCACAGCTTCCCAGCGGTACTTCCAGTCGCAGGGCTTCTTCGCCGAGCATTGCATTCCAAACGCGTATCGTCGTGGGGGGCGGAGGGACGATACGGCTGTCAGAGAAGTCGACCAACATGCCGTTACACGAAATCCAAGGGATCCACTCTCCGCTTATTTCGTAGCTTCGCGTCTGGGCACCGTCGCGGCAATCGACCACCTGGACCACTCCTGCCGAAGGATTGACGATGGCGACTTCCAATCCCTCAGCGGCCAGTCGCACGCGATTATCATAGCCTACGCGCGACCAAATTTCTCGACCGGTCAATGCGTCAAGCATCATTATCCGCGTGCCAATTTGTAGCACTACGCCAGCGGGCGTCAGCGGTCCAACCAGGGTTTGTTGCCTGCCGGGCATCTGGCGGTGGCTGAGGGTGAAGCCCAACCGCGTATTGACGGTGGAAACTTCTGGAGTCGAAAAAGGCTGGCTTGGGCCAGACCCAGGATTGAATAGGGAATGCCTCCATAGCATCGCATCGGCGCGAGAGATCGAGTTGCGGTAGATATCAAAGGCGGCGATCTCCGAATTCTTTTCAATCAATAACAATCCGCCGCGCAGCGTGGCTCGCGTCAGGCCGCTATTGCCTGAGTCGAGCGAAGCCCCAGGGAACTCGAAGTGGGCGCGGTCATCCCCCAGGCCGGTGCGCAGCACGACCATCGATGACGATAAGGCGACGGACAGCTCGGGGCGGCCGTACCGCTCGCCAATGACTTCGATGCGCGAGCCAAACTGATAGCGGCTCTCGTCACTGGCATCCATCCGGACCAGCCCCTGATTCCACTGCCCCAGCTTTGGCACTCGCGAGTCGGAGTCGGCTTTATCTGTATCGCGCAAAAAACTGTCGTCCGCTTCCTGCCCAGGGACTTGGCGACTGGGAAGACGCGAGCTGCTGAAATTGGGGGGCGGAATATCGCTGTCGGCTACGGCGAGTTGCTGCAGGAGTTTGAGCGCGATTTCCTTAGTCCCAGCGTCACCTGAGTAGAGCGGCGGCTGCAGTAGCTGCTCGGCGATCGTTTGCTCGTCCCCGCCCAACAGTGATTTAGCCAACTCCAACTGCGCCTTGTTGGCCGGAGGTAGCCACTGCAAGTACCGCAGTTTCTCGCGACGCAGCGGAATCATCGTATTCTCAATTGAACTCAACTCGCGCTCGATCAGTCGCTGCATCGCCCGCTGGTCGTCGGGAGTGGCCTGCGTGAAGGCCCGCGATAGCTCCGTCGCAATCCACACATCGGAGTCGACCTGGCGACCATCTTCCAATAGGACATTGCGTTGTCGATTCAAAGTAGTCGCAAACGTGTTGCCAACTTGAGGGATCAGCGAAAGCAAGCGTTCGAAGGCGTCCAGGTATTGACCAGAGCGGATTTTCCCCAGAGCCAGTTGCTGTAGGAAACGGAACCGCTGCGGCCCGAACTCGACGATGTCGGCGTATCTATGGGCCAAGCTCTCAAACTTTGGAAAATCGGTCACTAGCCCATCCAGCAGCAAGTCGACCAGCAGGTAGCGAGTGTCGGCGCTGTTGGGGTCCAGTGCATAGGATTTCTCCAGAGCCTGCAGAGCCTGCTTCAGATCGCCTTGTGCCAGTGCCAACTGCGACCGTTGATTAAGTGCCCAGGTGTCATCGGGATTGGCTGCCAGACGCTCGGCTACTTGTCCGCTCAATGCATCGCGGGTGTAGTAGGCGGTCACGGCCGACGCGCTGACCGACAGCAATTGATCTTTGTAAGCAAAAAGATTGCCCAACGGCTGAGCCACTTGCGCCGCCTCCAGCACGCTTCCGTCTTCCGTGCTGACGCGGATCAGTTGGTTCTCCGTCAGCGGGATAAGCAAACAGTCGGATTGCCAAAGCCCTTTGCCGGCCAGCGTCAGACCTTTAGGAAACTCGCGCTGCCAGACCGGTCGTTCGCTGTCCAAATCGATGGCCACCACTTGTCGTTCTCCAACGACAATCAATCGGCCATTTTGCAGACCGGCGATGTAGCGCAATGAATTTCTGCGTTGTGGGGCTAGTCGTAGCGCGCCGCTGGCAATGTCGCGGCAGAACATTTCGTCCGACTCAGGCGGACTGACCGCCACCACGCCAGATTGTGCGATCAAAGCGGGTTCTTGCCAACGACGCTCGGTCGCCGAGAAATCTGCACCTTGGCCAAACGCACCGCGCTGACGAAAAGTAATATTTGTATTGCTGCGGTGGGTGCTGTACGTCGCACCCCAACGCAGGCTATGCGACATGAGATCGACGGCCACAATGGCACCCACGCCGGTTGGGCACAAGATGACTCCGTCGGCGATCGTCGGCGACAGGGCTTGGCTGCGGCGCTCGGTATCCGTCCGCAGCAGTGGGTTGGAGGACTGCACCAACTGCTGCTTCCAACGCAGGTTGCCCGTGGCGGCGTCGAGCACCACCAGCTTGGTCTCGCCGCGCACGTCGACCACGCAGTACAACTCCCCTTCGTAGGGTAGCGGCGGACCAAGGAAATAGGCCCCCGCCAGTCGAGGTTCGTCCACTCCGTTGCTTCCGCCAACGCGCCACTGAATAGCACCTTGCGATTGCAAACTGGCACCCTCTAGGAAGTTGCTGTCCTGGGCCGCGTCATCCACCTTAAACATCGCCTGGTCGCTGAGTATGTGCTCTGCCGGTCCGCTGACAAAGTACAAACGCTCGGCATCGCAACTGAACTTGCCAAACGCGGAACTGCCCCACAAGCGATTCTGTAATTCATCCGACAGCGGAGCATTGTCACCCGCTTCCGCGTAAGGGAGGTTGGTCAATTGCACCGGCGCATTGTGGAAATAGAGCGGCCACTTAATAACGCCCGTGTCAAAATCGATGGCTAGGAGCGAAGCATCGGTAGTTTTGGTGAGTACCAGGTCACCGATCATCCGCAGTTCAAATTTGGGGAGCAGCACGCGTCCCTTTTGGTTTTCGGCCTGCACCTGGCGTTCGATAGCCTCTTTCTCAGGCAGGCTGCTGTGGATTTCCCGCACCCAGCGTTCGGTGGGCAGAGGCATGCTGA
>CAKQNH010000355.1 GCA_934255105.1 uncultured Pirellulaceae bacterium | reverse complement strand
TCGACGATGATCGCCCAGGTCCAGACCGAGGCGATGAGCAGCCCCAGCATCCCAGCCACGCGGGCGTAAGCGGTCGATGCACCGATAGGCTTATTGGAGAAGTAGAACGTCAGCATGGAAAGCACTCCGATCAACCCACCAACCACGTAGGGCGACCACGCCGCTCCGGGATACTGGAGCGGATCGACTTCGGCCAGAAGAATCATCGGCGTTACTGAATCGAGCATCATTGTTCACCTCTGGCTGATTCTAATTCAATTGGGTAGCCCGCAGCCGTCCACGCTCCCCAACTGCCAGGAATGTTCGACACGTGTTTGAAACCGCGCGATTTCATCAGGCTCGATGCGATACTCGCCCGATAGCCGCTGGCGCAGTAAGTCGCGTAGGGAGCATCTTTGTCTAGTCCAGTGATGCGATCTCGCATGTTGCCGATGAAGTAGTGCTGTGCGCCGGGGATGTGACCTGACTCCCATTCGTCGGGTGAACGCACATCCAGCACGGTCAGTTTTGACTTGGATTTTTGATGTTCATGCAGTTCGTGTACACTCATTTCCTCCATCCGCTCCAGTGGCATGCCGGCGATTTCCCAGGCTTTCATCCCACCAGCCAGATAGCCCGCGAAGTTGCTGTGACCGCTGCGAACGATCAATCGTTGAATCTGTTCGACGTCAGTATCGTTATCTACGATCAGCAACAATCTTTGGTCCAAGTCAAACATCTGTCCGACCCAGGCCGACATCTCTGGCCGATCCGCAATATTGATCCCGCCGGGCACATGGCCGCCGCCGAAGGCAAGGATCGAGCGCGTGTCGATGAGGGTGACACCCGCTTCACGCGACACCTTTTGAAATTGTTCCGGCGGTAGAGCGGGGATGGTTGGCAAGCGATCCATAATCATTGGCCCAGCAGCGTTGACCTTCTTGAGTTCCGGGTAGTGCTGCGGAACCGGTGGAGCTTCGTCGACCACGAACGCGCGAAACGACTCGAAGTCTGGAAACGAGAGAAACTTGTTGGTCCGCCGTTCATAGCCGATCGTGCTATTGAGCCGATCGCCAATATTGGCACCGCAGGCTGAGCCCGCACCATGGCCGGGGTAGATCGTCACGTAGTCTTCAAGTCTGAGGTAGAAGTCGTACAGGGTCTCGTAGAGCATCTTGGCTAATTTGTCCGTTTGGCCTGAACCCAGCAGGTCGGGCCTACCGGCTGACCCTACGAAGAGAGAGTCTCCCGTGAAGACAGCCCACGGTTGCTCCGCATGCTTCGCTTCGCTGAGGACGAATGACAGATGTTCTGGCGTATGCCCTGGGGTGTGACGAGCAGTAAGAATAAACGAACCGAAGTCAAACTGTTGCCCGTCCTGGATCGTTTCTGTATCAAACTCATAAGTAGCTGTGACACCACTGACGTAGATGCTCGCAGTGCCAACCCGCTCCGCCAGCGATCGGCTTCCCGAGACAAAATCTGCATGGATATGTGTCTCGAAAATATGAGTTATCGAGACGCCGTGCTTGCGCGCAAGTTGTTCATAGATTTCTACGTCTGTTCGTGGGTCGATCACCGCCGCAGCGCCCGTTTCGGTGTCGGCGACGAGGTAAGATAGCTGCGCAATTCCTTCGGTCAGGACTGGTTCAAGTATGAACATCGCATTCTCTTTCGTTTGCTGTTGAAAAAAGTCGCAGCAACCCTTCACCGCCATACGTGATAGTTGCTGATCGATCAGCCGCTTGCTCGGCCATTCGAAAGAACGCTGACCCGCCAACCACAAGGGCAATTAAGCGACTGCAAACGTCGTACCATCGCCACCTTACAGCCTATTTGGCTACTGCATCAATTGGTCCAACTAAGCACGCACGCATCCCTTTAAACGCATATTTAGCCGCTTTGGTGATATCCAAGGTTGTTTGATATGACAGGTAACTTATGCGTGGATGCTTATCCTGCAACTCGCAAGCATCTATAATCGCCAAAAATAAGTCCAATAGCTGCCGTACGCCCGCCGGGTGGTCGCACGCGGAGGGGCGTAGAATGTTGAAAGTACATCCATATGAGTAATGCACGCAGTGCCGGATTGTGCGTTGGCTGTGTTACGAGCATTATGTTTTGCTTGCTAGCCACCTTGCCGGTGTCGGCGATTGAAATTGACCTGAAACCGCCAGCGGATCGTGAATTCATTCGCGACCTCGCGGGATTGCTTGACCCAGACGCAAAAGAACATATCCGAGAGTTGTGCGATAGTCTCCTTACAGACAAAGCAACTCCGATCATCGTCATCACGATCGAATCGATGGCCCAGCACGGCGGCGAAGGGATGCGTATTGAGACCTTCGCCACCTTGCTCTTCGATCAGTGGGGAATTGGGCATGCAACCTTAGGCAAACAGCAATGGAACACCGGTATCCTGCTGCTGGTTTCAAGCGGTGATCGCAAGGCACGGATTGAGCTAGGTGGCGGATGGGGGCGACGTGAGGACGCTCTCTGCCAGCAGATCATGGACGAGCATATCATTCCCGAGTTCAAACAAGGGCGATTTTCCCAGGGCATCGTCGCCGGCGTTGAAGCGCTGGACAAGATGGCCCGGAAATTGGAATTGCCAACGGTTCCCCGACCTTGGTGGCACTATGCGTTGATCGTCGGTTTCATCGGCGTGGCAATTTTTACCGCCGTGTCTCTTGGCCGCCGCGGTGCCAGCGGGTGGGCTTGGGTTTTCTGGGGTGCCGTCTTTGCGATAGTGGGCGCGATCCTCTATCAGGCGCTTAGCAGCCGAGGCAGTGGCGGTGGTGGATTCGGCGGAGGGTCGTTTGGCGGAGGTTCTTCCGGTGGCGGCGGAGCAACAGGGTCTTGGTAAGGATGAAAGAAAATGCAGCGAGCATCTGACCTCTTCAGCGAGGAACAGCGTGAGCAAATCGAAAAAGCGGTCATTGAAGCCGAGGCCAAGACAGCCTGCGAGGTCGTGCCTGTGGTGGCCACCGCTTCCGGCCGATACGATCGAGCGGAGGACATAATTGGCCTCTGGCTGGCTGTGTTTGCCGCCATTGCGGTGTGGTTAATGTTCCCACGCCAATCGCACGAATCAGGCAGTTGGAGCGGCGCACCACTCTATGTCGGTTTGGTGGCGATGGTCTCTAGCGTCGTGGTAGCGTTTGTCGTTGGTGTCGTGTTAGGAAGTCAGCTCGTCTGGCTGCGGCGCCTGTTTATTCCACGCAAACAAATCTTGGAGGAGGTAACCGCCCCAGCCCGAGAAGTCTTTTTTGACAAGCGCGTTCATCATACCGGTGCTGCAACTGGGATGCTCATCTATGTTTCTCTGTTCGAGCGCACCGCCGTTGTTCTCGGCGACCAACAGGTGCTGGAAAAAATCGGGCAGACGTCCCTCGATCGACTTTGTCAGCAACTGACCGAGGGCCTTCGACGAGGTGACGCGACGGTCGCTATCTGCAGCGTAATCGCAGAAGCTGGAAAACAACTTTCGGGTCCACTGCCTCGCAACGCAGATGACGTCAACGAATTGCAGGACTCCCTGGTTCTGATCGACTAATCGTTCTCATCTGCCAGGGGAGGGGACTGCGGGCTTGCGGAACGGGATGCTGCTTTTTTAGTGTCCAGCGGCGCGCTCCGCGACTCGCTAGTCTGGTTCCGCAAGTGCTCAAGGCGTCCGTCGAGGTAAGCAGACGACGCCGTATGCGCGTAGCTGCAAAGCAGTGCCACAAAAACATTCTGTATCATCCACAGCTTGAGCACTTTGAATCCGAATTCCTTTCCTGTAATGGCTAATTGGTTGTTGCGCGCTTCTGCTCCCGTGATCAAGCAGACCACGCCCGTAGCAAACAGCAGCCCACTCAATGGAAAGTAGAGGTACGCAATCCGGTAGGACCTCCGGCTTCCAAAAGTGCAGTGGCATATGAATTGCATTATCTCCATGCCTAGTTGAGCGAACGTTTGTTTCTATGCAGTCTGTCGAGGTGCAGTGTCAACCGCAGTTTCCAGACGCTCGTTCGGTCGTACAGTACAAAGAAGCTAGGTTTTTATTTCGTTCCTATTTTCGAGTAGCCTAAGATGAAGTTAACTAGCCGCGAGTTTACAGACGGTTCGTCGATTCCCAGCAAGTTCACCGGCGTGGGCGAGGACATCTCTCCGACACTGACTTGGAGCGGAGTGCCGGAGTCGACCAAGTCATTAGCCTTGATTTGCGATGACCCCGATGCGCCCAGCGCCACGAGCCCTCGCCCCGAGGGGCCGTGGGTACACTGGGTGATCTACAATATGGCAGCCGATCTCAGCCAGCTCCCAGAAGCGGTCGAGAGGAAGTCCAAGCCAACTGCGCCCACTGGAGCGATCCAAGGCAAGAATGATTTTGACAGCGACCATATTGGATACCGAGGCCCGATGCCACCGGTTGGATCAGGACCGCATCGCTACATCTTCGTGCTCTACGCGCTCGACCGCGAACTCGATCTAGATCCACAGCAAGCTGACAAGGCTCGCTTGCTCGAAGCCATGCAAGGGCACATCCTGAGCTCTGCCAAGCTGACGGGTACCTTCGAGCGGAAATAGTTTCGCCCCGCGCTCTGTCCGATGCTTGCGAAGTTCGTAAGTCGTGGCACCTCGGGTGCAATGATGTTGGTTTAAGCCTCCAGCTTCGATGGCAGTATCCAACTAGACACTTAACATCTGACGGGAATTGAGCCCAGCGTTAATCGCTGGGCTCAATGCATTTACAGCCGGTATTAGAATAGCAATGGGCTGATTTGCTCAAGCATTAGCAAACGACTCTGCTCGACGCGTGGCTCAAAAGCATGATATACTGCGTGCAGAGTTCGCTCACATGACGGGACCACCAGGGATGTTGCGCCCTGGACATCAGTGGTGACATGACATGAATGTGACATGACATGAATAATGCTGAACCAAACCACGAACCCCAGCACCAGAGCGACCCCGCTGCTGTTCCCTGCGATCCACCGCTGCAGAATGGGACGCTGCAGGTTCCGGCTCAGTCTCCCGTAGATGCTGGTGAGCCAGCCGATCGGATTCAGGATAGCGACTTGTTTGCAACGCTCGCGAGCGGGACTGCTTCAGTCGAGACTCTCAAGCTGCTCATCCCAGGCTTCGAACTGCTCGAAGAACTCGGTCGTGGAGCGTTTGGAGTTGTCTATCGAGCCCGCGATGAAGCGCTTGATCGCCAGGTAGCTATCAAGGTCTCCTTGATCGACGATCCGGATCGACGCGAACAGTATATCAAAGAGGCCCGTAACGCAGCCAAGGTTGAGACACCGGGGATTGTGCCCGTCTTTCAAGTCGGAACACTTTCCGGCGGACTACCCTTCGTGGTTCAACGATTTATCGACGGCAGTACGCTGCGAGAGGTGATCAATAAATCGGGTGCGATCGACGTCCGTCATGCATGTTGGTTGATGTCCGAAATTGCCACGGTGGTGGCCAAGGCACATGTGCTGGGTATGATTCACCGCGATATCAAACCGGACAATATCCTACTCGACGCGGGCGGCCAACCCTGGGTCGCCGACTTCGGCCTTGCCATTCTCGAAGAGGACCAGAAGAACCATGCCGGCGAACGGGCCGGTACACCATTGTATATGTCACCGGAACAATTGTGCGGCCGCGCAGATTGGCTCGATGGCCGCACAGATATCTATGCAATGGGAGTGATGCTCTACGAGCTGCTCGTTGGACGCACCCCCTTTGATGCGCCGAACCTGGCCGAGTTAGTGCAACAGGTATTGCACCGCGACCCCAAGCCGATCAGCCAACGAGCACCGCACATTCCTCCGGAGCTGGACGAAATATTCAGCAAATGC
>CAKQNH010000354.1 GCA_934255105.1 uncultured Pirellulaceae bacterium | reverse complement strand
ATCACGGCTTCACGCGTCTCGTCGCCCAGCGAGCCGATGATCAACGGCGTGCGGGCTTCGTCAATCAAAATGCTGTCCGCTTCGTCCACTAGAGCAAAGTGCATGGTGCGTTGCACGGGTTCATCCCCCTGGCTGCTCCACCGCTCCATGCTACCTTCACCAAGGAAATCGCCTTGCATTCTGCCTTGCGCTCGCAGTAGCAATCGATCGCGCAGGAAATCAAAGCCGAACTCCTTGGCGGTGCCGTAAGTAATATCCGATGCATAGGCTTGTCGACGCTCCTCGGGACTGCTGTCGGTCAGGACGATTCCGACGGTGACTCCTAGCATTTCATAGATCGGCTTCATCCACCGCGCATCGCGCTCGGCCAAGTAATCGTTGACGGTTGCTAGGTGAGCTCCCTTGCCATACAGGGCGTGTAGGTACAACGGGAGAGTAGCCGTCAACGTCTTGCCTTCGCCCGTCTGCATCTCGGCGATACAGCCATCGAACAGCGCCGCCCCGCCGACGATCTGCACATCAAAATGGCGCATGTTGAGCGCTCGCCGCCCCGCTTCGCGAACTAGCGCAAAAGCTTCGGGCAAGATCTTCCCTAACGCTTCGCCACTCATCGCGCGATAGCGTAGCGACAAACTCTCTTTGCGGATCTGTTCCAGCGTCAATCGCCGTGTCGCGGGCTCCAGCTCGGTCACTTGGCGCAGGGCGCGCGACCAGCGCTGAATGCGGGCCGTGGCCGCTCCAGGAATCTTCCAGCCCGCGGCAATTCGCGGCATGCTGGGCAACCTCCCGGCACCGGCTGGAATGTCGGCAGCCACTGCCGGGGAAGCTTGGGCAGCAACCTCCAACGCATCGGCCGGTTGGGGCGACGCGGATGGGGGAGCGGTCATAGCTTGGTTTGCTGGCGGCTGATTTTTCGGAAACGGGGCTTCGGCTTTATTCATGCACAAACGTGTTCAGGCTGGGAGTGAGAAGTGGGCCATCGGGAAACACTAGTTTAGCAGAGCTAAGACGCTAACGATAACCGGAAAGCCGCGGGAAGGACTCCCACTAGCGGTTTCACAGTGCTGGAGAACACAGACTGGAAGAATGGGAGGACTAGGGGCTTTATGCCGGAAGTATCATTTTTTATCTAAGTAAGGCCCTTAGGGGCCGATCTAACTGTAACGACCCTGACGCTTGATCCGTCTCGTGAGAACAAAAAAATGAAAATATCGAATTTGGTTATGTCACTGGCCCTAGCTGGCCTTTGTTTACAGCAAGCTTCCGCGCAGGGCATCGCCCATCCGACGGGAACGCAGAACACGCGTACCGTGGGTAGCGCGGCAACTGGCAATTCGTCCGCCTTATCGCGGCCGGTGCAGTTCCAAGCCTCTCGCAGGCTGTCCGATGATTCCGTCGGCTACGCTGCCGCTCAGGAAGACAGTGCGCCGCCAAGCGGTGCAGGGACCTACGAACAGAGCAATACAGTTGGCGACAGCAGTATCTCAAACTACATGGGTAGCTACAGCCAGCCCGCCGACTACGGCTATAGCTCGTACGGTCAGTACGACGATCGCGGCTATTACGGAAGCTCCGGTCGCAGCCCGCAAGTCTGGTTCAACTCCGAAACGCTATTGTGGTTTAGCAAGAATGCTTCCTCCCCGGCACTGATTAACACTTCGGCCGCCAACGTCCTGCCGTTGACGGGCAATCCGGGTGTAACGACCCAATTTGGCGGTGGTGACGGAATCGACTACGGCCTGAGCCCCGGCTTTCGCTTCTCGGGCGGAATGTATTTCGGTCCGGACCAGAAGGTCGGCATCGGTGGCCGCGGCTATGGTCTGATTAACGAAAACAAGTCTTACTCCAAAGCCAGCGATGGCAGCGGCGTGGGGGACAATGGATCAATTGGCATCCCGTTCTACAATTCGACCCTTAATCAAGAAGATGCGTACCTAGTGTCTACCGGAGTTCTGCCTGTCCTGGCGGGATCCGTCACGGCCCGCTCGGACTTGGACATGTACGGAGCGGACGGTTCGTTGTATCTGCTGCTAACCCGTTCCGATGCGATGCGGATGGATTTGCTGGGTGGCTACACCTACAATCGACTCGAAAACTCGATCGCGATCCAAACGACTGGCGCCGCCCCACTCACATTCACAAACGATCTGTTTGAGACCAAGAACATATTTAACGGCGGACACCTGGGGGTACTCAGCTCGGTCAACCACAATCGCGTCAGCTTTTCGACGCTCGCCAAAGTCGCCTTTGGCAATATGCATCAGAGCGGTTCGACCCGCGGTTCCAGCACGCTTGCACCAGATACTGGCATCTTGGCCATGCCCAGCAACAGTGGGGATTTCGCCCGCGACACGTTCACATTCCTGCCCGAATTGGGAGTCAAGCTCGGCTTCTCAGCTCGTGAAAACGTGCAGTTTACAGTCGGATACACCATGATGATGTGGTCCGACGTAGCCTTAGCGGGCAGTCAGATTGACAGCGTTGTCGACGTGAACCCGGCTCGCACACGACCTCAGGCGCTGTTTGCCACGGACACTTTCTGGATGCAGGGAGTCGATCTGGGGATGACCCTCGCGTTCTAGTTCTAGTTCAACCCCGATCATGATGAGAGCGGCTCACCAGTAGTCGATCGCGTAAAATTTCGGATCAAGCAAGAGAAGCTTGGGTGGCACTGCCGCTCAAGCTTTTTTTCGTAACCAAATCGCGGATATGCCATAGTCGCTGATCGCTCCGTCGATCAGATGCATAGTCGCTGATCGCTCCGTCGATCAGATGCATAGTCGTTGATCGCTCCGTCGATCAGATGCATAGTCGTTGATCGCTCCGTCGATCAGATGCTAAGCGACGTTACCACGCGCCGCATAGTCGCTGTGCGTTGTCGCGTGCAGGAGGGAAGACGGTTGGGACAACCGCTCTACGTGTCGCTGTGCATTGTCGCGTGCAGGAGGGAAGACGGTTGGGACAACCGCTCTACGTGTTACCACGCGCCGAACAGCCGCTGTGCGTTGTCGCTGGTCTGATCGGCCAGAACCTGGACCGACACCCCACGCACCTCCGCCAACTGCTTGAGTGTATGAGCTACCAAGGCGGGATGGTTCGGCCGCTTGCCACGCAGCGGATGTGGAGTCAAATAGGGGCTATCCGTCTCCACCAAGATGCGATCTGTGGGAATCGATCTAGCGATATCGCGAATTTCCTCTGCATTTTTGTAGGTAACCATGCCTGCAAAGCCAATGTACAGCCCCAGTTCCAAGCAGCCGTCGGCCACAATCTGCGGCCCAGTGAAAGAATGCATCACCCCCGACACCTGGCCGGGCTGAGCCTCCTGGCGCAAGATCTCCAGTGTTTCTTCCGCACAATCGCGAGTATGAATGACCACCGGCAGCCCTGTGGTCCGGCTGAGCGCTATGTGTCGCTTAAAAAAATCGACCTGTACCTCCCAGGGGCAGTCGTCCCAGTGGCGATCGAGTCCCGTTTCACCCAGGGCAGCGACCCGCGGGTGCTGCGCCAATTCGCAAATCGCCTGCCAGTCTCCCGCTGCGGCGCGGCAGCAATTGTTCGGATGCAGCCCAACGCTAGCCCGCACGTTAGTAAAACGTTCGGCCAGCTCAACGCAGCCGCGCGAGCTCTCCAGCGTGGTGCCAATCGACATCACATGCCCTACTCCGGCCGCCCGCGCCTGCTCCAAGTACTGCTCAATGCTCCCCAACAGGCTTGGGTCGGTCAAATGCGCGTGTGTGTCGATAATGTTCATTGAATATCTATTGAATCTGGGAGTAGTGTGGGGTAAAGGGGTCAGGAGTCAATTGCCGGAACGGTCCTGCGGGTGCTTCGCACAATTGCCCCCTGACCTTTACCCCACTAGTCGTCTATGCGCATGGCATCCGCAACCACCGCCTGGTCGAAGTAATTGATGCTCATGCCGGCATCGACCACGACCGATTGCGATGTTATGCCGCTGGAGCGAGGGCTGAGCAGAAAAGCGGCGGTGTTGGCAACTTCTTCGGTACTGAGCGCCCGCTTGCGGGGAATGACACGCTCAGCGAATAGATACGCATCGACGTAGCCTGGAATGCCCGCTGAGGCGCTCGTCTTGAGCAGTCCCGCTGCGACAGCATTAAAGCGGACTTCGCTGAAGCGACTGAATGACTTGGTCAAGAACGCGAGCGACGAATCGAGGGCGGCTTTCACTGGGGCCATGAAGCCGTAACTCTCGCTGGCCATGCGCGTGGTGGAGATGCTGATCGTTACTACCGAACCCTGCGGATCGAGCTGGCTTTTAAGTGCGCCGGCCAAGGCGATGAACGAAAAGCAACTGATGTCGATCGCCTGCAAAAACTGCCGACGCGTCGTCTCATGAAACGGATGGATGCCATCGCTGTAGTCGGCAAAGGCAATCGAATGCACAAATCCGTACAGGCCATCGAAGTCCTGCTGGAGCTGCGCAGCCAGGGCGTCGATCTGTGTCTGATGTTCCACATCGCAGACGTAGACAGGGGCTTCACCCAGCAGTTTAGCGAGTTGTTCGCGGCGTTGTTCGCTGCGGACCACGTAGATTACCTGCGCTCCGGCCTCTTCCAGCACCTTGCCGATACGATAGGCGACACTCTTTTTATTGGCCACACCGAAGACCACGATGCGGCGCGAGCTCAACTGTAAGAAATCCATGCTATCTCACTTGTACGTGCTGAGGCCGTCTATTGCGGGGTGGTTACGGTACACGCAAAATCCAGCCGTGCGGCCAATTTGCCAGCCACCATAATTTTGGCTGTTAAAAAATATGCCGACGAAACAACATCGTTTAACGTGGCGTGTATGTCGATGGTGTCCCCTGGGCGAACCATGTGTTTGAATTTCACTCCATCCATCCGCGTCGCTACCGGGACAGCACCCGCCGCAGGCGTATGCTGGGCCAGCAAGATTGCGCCGCTCTGTAGCGCACACTCGCACAGGATCACGCCGGGTACCAACGGGTAATCGGGGAAATGCCCTTGAGTAAAAAACTCATCCATGCCAAATGTTTTGCGACAGTGGATTTGCTTGCCGGACTGCTCGACGATTTGGTCGACCAATAGCATCGGTGCGCGGTGGGGAATGGCGGCTTCTACGGCCTCGCGCCCAGCCTGTGCGCTGGCATCTGTTGCAGGGTTTTCAGAAGTCATTATTTTGGGGCCGTCTTCATGAGGTATTGATCGGCGTCGTTGGCGACGATCACGCCGTAGTTGATGGCACCCAGCCAACCCGACATGATGATTCCTACGCTGCCAGCGTGATACAGGCCGGGGATTTGCTCAGGCAGCGAGCGGCTGACTGCCAAGCCTTCGAACTTGGTGCCGAAGCTGGCACCCGACAGATGCTTTGTATAGTGCTTGAAAGTTCGCGGAGTCGCCGCTTCAGCATGGTCTACCTTGTCGCGAATATTCGGGACGTACTTCTCCAACGCATCCAGCGTAGTTTCAATCAAATCCTGCTTGCTCTCCTCGTACTCCTGCTCATTCAAATCGCCCCAGTCTTCATAGCGTGCATTGGTGCTGCTGACTATCGCGTGGCGACGTTTGTTCGTCGGTCGCGTGCGGGGGTAGTAAAAACTAAACGTGCGACTGGTGATATCGCGACTGAGCAGAGCCTCCGTGCGGAACAGCGGAGCGGTAGAACTGAATAGCAGGTCACCCGTCGATTCGTCGATCTCGACCCCTTCCTTGATCGCCATGTAGACCTGCGTGCTGCTATTGTTCAGACGCACCTCGCGGGCTTGGTCGATAAAACCGCGATCGAATTTGTCCTCTCCGACCAGATTGAAAATCGTCGCGTTGAGGTTTGAAT
>CAKQNH010000353.1 GCA_934255105.1 uncultured Pirellulaceae bacterium | reverse complement strand
GAAGAAGTGTAGAGCCAGATTTTCGTGTTCTTCGTGTTTTTCGTGGTCAATAAATGCACTAACTCGTGAACGGTTACAAAAGAATAGACACCGAAGGGAGCGGGAGAAGACCCTTCGGTGTCTTGGCGCGAAACCAGGCATGGCTTTACCCCACGTTCGCGCCGCGGGAGAAATTCGAGTTTCTAGCTGTGGCAGGTTGGATTGCAGCCTGCCAGCTTTAACGTTTGCTTGCTATTGACTACGACTGCTTCGCAGAGGATTGAAGCCCACCGCCGGTTGTCGCTCTTCCGCTCGGATTTCAACTCCACCTGCGTCCAAACCACTGCCTCTTAAACCACTGCCTCTTAAACCGCTAGCTCTCAAACCACCCTCGCCGTTTTTCGGTCGGCTCGACACGCGCAGCGCCTGCTGTTCATAGCCGCTGGTTGCCAGCCCCGAAGCGGTCACAACAGCGGGCAATTGCCGCTGGCTGCTGGGTTGAGTCTCAGGTGCAAAGCTGCCTTGGCGGCTCGATCCGTGGGTATCGAACTTGGTGCGTGGATGCTGGCTCAAGCTGGTCGGATCCGGCCGCTGACCTGGCAGACTGTGATCGCTGAGCGACTTGCGGGCCGATTCGTGGCGAGCTTGAGGATCGTAGCTTTGACGATAGGCGCTCCCCGACGGCCTGAGCTGGATCGACTGAACCGGCACGCGACGCAAGACTCGAGCCGAATCATCGCGGAACGGATCGCTCTCGCTGTCCGGCGCAGGTATCATTTCAGCCGGGATGTGCTGCGGCAGCGGCGTTACCTGTGGAGTCGCCGGTGCATGCTGGACCGGCTTTTGTCGAGGCTGAAAGGCATCTGAGGCAATCTGAGGCGACGGAACGTCCGCTTGAGAGAGAGCTTTGGAGCTCCACTGCAACTGTTCGGCCGGCTGCCCATCTAGAACCGACAGCTCCGCGCCACAATTGGCGGGCGCAATTTCGCAACCGCAACTCGCGCGACTGAGTTCGCAACCACAGCTCGCAGCAGTGCCCCAGCCGCAATTCCCCCGCAGCGATGGAAGTTGCGGAAGGCAAACTCGCTGCAGGTTGGGTTGGCGGCGCTGCAGGGCGGAATCGATTCGATCGAGCAACCCGCGATCATCGGATTGACAGCACGCGTTGCAAACATGGCTACTTTCACATTGCTCGCAGGCCAGCAGCGATAGATTGGCACTTCCGCTCCATACCATGCTTGCCAAACAGACTGCAAAAAAATGACGTACTCTCATGGAATAAACTCCGCTGCCACGAAAGGCGGTTGCACTGATAGGGATGAGTTAATTGATCGAACCGTTGCACCTGGAATTTCCAGTGCTTTCGGATCATGCAGAACAGCCCGCCAGAACCTCCCAGTTTGACAGCCGGAGATAACGGGAGCATTCGGCTCGCAGACTCCCGCCTGAGTCTCCGCTGGGCGTTGGCCGATTTAGCCTACATTAACAAGCTCTGCGACTATTGCTATAATCCTGCGTTTAGGCTGTGGCACCAAGCTGAATGTTAGAATTCGCCGCCCAAGCCGACTCTCCAGACACTTCCTCGCGCTGAAAATCAGTAACCCCATGGCACAGCAAGCGCTTTTGCAAGACCCCTTCCAAGCTCGCGACACGTTTATCGGGCCCACCGGCGAGATCGGCTTCTACAGCCTGAAAAAGCTCGAAGCACAGGGCCTGGGGAAAATCTCACAGCTTCCCTACTCAATTCGAATTCTATTGGAATCGGTGCTGCGCAACTGCGATGGGTATGTGGTCCGCGAGGAGGATGTGCGTGCCTTGGCCAAGTGGAATGCAGCGGCCCCGGCACCGGTGGAAGTCCCCTTCATGCCAGCCCGCGTCGTCCTGCAAGACTTTACCGGTGTGCCCTGCATCGTCGACTTGGCTGCTATGCGCGACGGCATGCAGGCCCTTGGGGGAGATCCCAAGAAGATCAACCCGCTCATCCCGGTCGACTTGGTCATCGATCACTCCGTCCAAGTCGACTTGTTCGGCACGCTCGATGCGCTGTCGCGCAACGTCGAAATCGAGTTCGAACGCAACAAGGAGCGGTACGAATTCCTACGCTGGGGACAGCAGGCGTTCGATAACTTCCGAGTCGTGCCTCCCAATACGGGCATCGTGCATCAAGTCAATTTGGAGTATTTGGCCCAGTGCGTCTTTGTGCGTGAAGACCACATCGGCCCCGTCGCCCTGCCGGATACATTGGTTGGGACCGATAGCCACACCACCATGATCAACGGCTTGGGCGTCTTGGGCTGGGGCGTGGGGGGTATCGAAGCCGAAGCTGGCATGTTGGGACAGCCACTATACATGCTCATGCCCGAGGTCGTAGGTTTCGAGATCACCGGTAAACTGCCAGCCGGGGCAACGGCTACCGACCTCGTGCTGAGCGTTACCGAGATCCTCCGCAAAGCGGGCGTGGTCGGCAAGTTCGTTGAGTTCTTCGGGGCGGGCATCGCTAATATGTCGCTGGCCGATCGAGCCACGATCGCCAACATGGCGCCCGAGTACGGTGCCACGATGGGGTTTTTCCCCATCGATGCCGAAACGCTGCACTATCTCTCACGCACCGGCCGCTCGGCTGAGCAGGTAGCTCTGGTGGAAGCTTACATGAAAGCCCAAGGCCTGTTCCACGACGCCAATTCGCCAGCACTGGAATACTCCCAGACACTTCGGTTCGATCTGGGCTCGGTCGTACCGTCGATGGCGGGCCCCAAGCGTCCGCAAGACCGAGTGGCACTGTCAGACATGAAGCAATCCTTTGCAGATAGCTTGACGGCGCCCGTTTCCAGTCGCGGATTTGGCTTGCCACCGGAAGCCCTGGACAACACGGCCATCGTGCAAAGCAACGGCAGCTCGACCTCCATTGGTCACGGTTCGGTAGTCATCGCTGCCATCACCAGTTGCACCAACACATCCAACCCTTCCGTCATGGTCGGGGCCGGCCTGCTGGCCAAGAAAGCGGTTGAACAAGGCTTGACGGCCAAGCCGTATGTGAAAACTTCGCTAGCCCCCGGATCGCGCGTGGTGACCGACTACTTCGACCGCGCCGAATTGACTGAACCGCTGGCCAAGCTCGGCTTCAACACGGTCGGCTACGGCTGCACGACCTGCATCGGAAACAGTGGCCCACTGCCAGAACCCGTGGCCAAAGCCATCGCTAGCGGCGATCTAGTTGCCGCCGCTGTGCTGAGCGGCAATCGCAATTTCGAAGGCCGCGTCAACCCACTAACGCGCGCCAACTACCTAGCCAGCCCACCTCTGGTGGTGGCTTATGCGATAGCAGGCAACATGAATATCGACTTTGAAACCGACCCACTGGGGACCAATCCCCAAGGCCAACCGGTCTTCTTGCGCGATATTTGGCCCACTGCTGAAGAGATCAAGGCCACCGTCGAGGCCTGTGTCCTGCCCGAGATGTTTGAGAAGCAGTATGCCGGCGCCTTCACGTCGAACGAGAAGTGGAACGCGATAGAAATCACCCCCGGCGATCGCTACGCCTGGGATGAAGCGAGCACCTACATTCAGCGGCCGCCATTCCTGGAAGGTATTACGGCTGAGGTCATCCCGCCAACCGCCATTCGCGGCGCGCGATGTCTGGCCGTGCTGGGCGATTCAGTCACGACCGACCACATCTCCCCCGCAGGTGCCATCGCCCAAAAAAGCCCCGCCGGCGAATTCTTGTTAGCCCACAACGTTGGCGCGCGTGAATTCAACAGCTATGGCTCTCGCCGTGGCAACGACCGCGTCATGGTGCGCGGGACATTTGCCAATATCCGCATCCACAACCAAATGGTTCCAGGGGTCGAAGGTGGCTACACCCAGCATATCCCCAGCGGTGAACAACTGCCGATCTATGACGCAGCCATGCGGTATATCGACAGCCAAACACCGCTAGTGATTCTAGCCGGTGAAGAGTATGGATCCGGCAGCAGTCGCGACTGGGCGGCCAAGGGGACGCTGCTACTAGGTGTTCGCGCGGTCATCGTTTCGAGCTACGAACGCATCCACCGTAGCAATCTGGTCGGCATGGGCATCCTACCTCTGCAGTTCTCGCCAGGTGAGAGTTGGCAGTCGCTGGGATTGACCGGCTTCGAGACGTTCGATATCGGCATCGACTCAGAGGAGCTGCAACCCCGCAGTACGATCCGCGTGCGAGCTACCGATGATGCGGGTAAAGTGACCGAGTTCACCGTGGCCGTGCGCATCGACACGCCCGTTGAGCTGGACTACTACAACAACGGCGGTATCCTACCCACCGTGCTGCGCAAGCTGGCTCAAGCGTAGCAGCCGCCCATAGGGCGAAGCCGAAGCCCGGAGGGCGGGGCTCAAGCCCGGAGGGCGGGGCTCAAGCCCGGAGGGCGGGGCTCAAGCCCGGAGGGCGGGGCTCAAGCCCGGAGGGCGACATATATTTGCCGGTGGCGTGAGCCACCGGAATAGCGACAACACCTATAAGCCCGGAGGGCGACACATAGAACGGTTTATGTGTCGCCCTCCGGGCTTATCCATCAGTGACTGAGCTCCGGTGGCTCACGCCACCGGCAGAGATATCCCGCCCTCCGGGCTAAAACAAATGTCCTACCCTCCGGGCTAAAACATATGTTCCGCTCTCCGGCCTACCCGGCGTCTACTAACAGCGCGCCTGCGTAGCCGACCACTTGCGACTTGTCACCCGACACATCGCCGCTGGTGGCATAGTCGACCTCGATGACTTTCAAGGTGTGGCCCATTTGCCGCAGCGTCTCCATCACAAAGGCTGCGGGGACCAAGCCGCACATGCTGATCTCGTGCTTCTGGCACACTTCGATCAACCTCTGTGGGTCACCACTGGCCAACGCATCCAGGGCCAAGCGATCGAGTCGTCGATTCTCGCGATCGGGCGCATAGTGGTTCATGTCGCTGGAAATCACGAGCAGCGGCGGATGCGCCAATGTTTGCAGAAATTCGGCCAGTTGTTTGGCTGCCGCCGCGATGTCTTCCCAACTGCCCCCATGGATGGCCAGCCCGACGACTTTGGAATTGGGGGCCAAGCGCTCGAGCAGCGGCAATTGAACTTCAATACCGTGCTCCTGCTGATGCGCGCCGGCATCGAACTGCAGCGGGTCGACTCTTGCGACCAATTGCTCGGCTAGCTCGTGATCGGACTCAAACGAGACCTTGCCGGAGAGTTGCCAAGCCGTAAACGGACTGACGCTCCAATTGACGCCGGTGGCGGTGTGTTTGGGCGAAACGATGAGCAGCGTGCGGCCATCGAGTTTTTCAATACTGCGCCACACTCCGCTGGCAATGGCCCCGCTGTATTTCAGGCCGGCGTGTGGAACCATAGCAGCCAGTGGCGCGTATTGCTTGGGCTGTTTCTCCTCCAGCAATCCGCTGACTAGTGCGCGGCGGGCCGCATCCTCGGCGGGATAGAATTTCCCGGCTACCGCGGGCGGACGCACTCCCTGAGTACTCACCGGTTGCGGGCCGGCCACGCTGATGACGCTAGGCAGAGTCGACAACACACGCACGGAGTGAACCGTTGAATCGCGACTGCCGATCGGCAAATTATGCCGCAGTAGCGCGCGTAGTTCGTCGGGGCTCTTCAGTGGATCAAAGGCGAAGCCACAATGCCGCGCATCGGAGATCACCAACGCCCGCTCGGCCGCATCGATGCCCGCCAGATCAGCTCGACTGCCGTGGCCGTGCATGGCCGGATCGAAACCGATCGTCAGGCCGATATTCAATCTGCCGTTAAAACGCTGCTCGTAGAATCGCTGCGCCGCTTGTTGGCACATTTGATATAGCGTCGACTGCAGCGGCACTCCAGG
>CAKQNH010000352.1 GCA_934255105.1 uncultured Pirellulaceae bacterium | reverse complement strand
GCTGCGGAGACTGTCATTCGCGAAACACTGGCAAACTACAGGGCAATTGCCAACTCTACTGAGTGGGCACAATTTCTATTGCAACTCGATTTGCAGGTGATCGCTGGCGAGACGACTGCGGTGATCGTCGATCTATATCCCGATCGCATATTCGGGGCGAGCGTGGGGGATAGCTGTGCATGGATCATTGACGGCCCCGACATTATCGACTTGACGCGAACCCAAACTCGAAAACCGTTGCTCGGCTCACAGGCGGCAAAACCCGCTCCGTTCTGGCACGGCCCACTGATTGGCACTCTTCTTGTTGGCTCGGACGGATTTTTCGACTACGCCAAACGCGAACGAATCACACCCATGATTGGGCGCACCAACTTTTTCGCCATTCCACGTGCCTGTGTCGACATGGTACGTCTACCGTCGGGCGAACTTTGGGACGACACCGCTATTGTCGCGTGTCGAGCGAGCCTCAACCAACCGTCACGAAAACGCTACACCGTCTAGTTAATGTGTGAGCGGAAAGGGGGGGCAGGGACCGGGGCGAAAGGGGGATCAAGTATCGTTTCGGTTAAAGCCAGGAAGGGGGGCAGGGAAAGCGCGAGGGTGAACCGGTTTGGAATTGGGAATGGACGAGTCCTACAGTGAAAACCTAGCCAGTTAGGCTGGCCCCGAGTCGTACGCTGAAGGTGGTAACACCTTGGTGCAGCGGCAACGTGGCTTACCGCACGGGTAAAAAGCTGGCTTGGGCCTCCATCAACCTCCGCGCCCGCAATGCGCCGGAAGCCGATCGATTCATCCGGCGGCCCTATCGCAAAGGCTGGGATGGCATCCTGCCCTAAGCGCAATCCGCTTGCTCTATATGGACCAACCGCCAGAGCGCTAGCGCGAACGAAAGATCTCGCTCGTCAGAACTTCGATAACCATCGTGCGTAGGCCATCGTCTTTGGCATGGACGCGGGCCAGCATGTCGCCGATCTCGAAGCGATCGCTACGTTCCATCAGTCGCCCTGTCGAGTAGGTGAGTAATTTCTCGACCAAGCTGTGCGCAAACAGGTCGCGCCGGCTGGTTTGCAATACGTGCTTGAAGCTCACAAAGTCTGCGTACGTTTCACCGGAGGGTAATTTGCCGGAAGTATCGATCTTGGGCGCGGGGGCCTTGCCGTTGGGCTTGGGATAATTCGTTCGCCAGCGTCCAATCGGATCAAACGATTCCAGGGCGTATCCCAGCGGATCAATAGTGCGATGGCAAACATTGCATGTTTGGTCTTGGCGGTGCATGGCTAATTTTTCACGTATCGTGGCGGCTCCGCTAACGTTGGCGTCGAGGGAGGGGACCTCGTCTGGGGGCGGGGAGGGCGTGATGCCGAGCACGTTTTCCATGACCCACACGCCACGCGTCACGGGGGATGTGTCTACGCCATTGGCGCTGACGGTTAGCACGCCGGCCATGCCCAGGAGACCGCCGCGTTGCTTGTTTTTTTCCAACCTGACCCTCTGAAAGCCATCGGCCAGTCGCAGCGAATCTTTCTCGGGCAAGCCGTAGAGTTTGGCTAGGCCCTTGTCGACAAATGTGTAGTCTGCATCCAAGAAATCGGTCACGGGCCCGTTCTCGTCGAGCAGGTGGCGAAAGAACAGCCGCGCCTCCTGTTTCATCGACTCGGGAAGGTTTTCCGCATAGTATTCCTTCGCGGCGTTCCGCGGAGGCGGCAGCTTGCCAATGTCGCGCAAATTGAGCCAGCTATCGACAAAGCCGCTGACGAATTCTTGCGATCGCTCGTCGTCCAACATGCGACAAATCTGTTGTTTCAACTCGTCGGGTTCGGCCAATCTGCCCGACTCAGCCGAGGCGAATAGCTGTTCGTCCGGTGGCCCGGCCCACAGCGCATACGAAAGTCGCGAGGCAAGATCGAAGGGGCGGAGAATGCTCTCGTTCTCTGGGGTGATCTCGCTTAGGTAAAGAAACGACGGCGAGCAAAGAATCATTTTTATCGTATCGAGGGCAGCTTGCCGCGGCGTCGCCTCCTCCGACAAACGCCGTTGATAGAAGGCCCCGATGCGGCTGCGATCTGAGTCCTGTAACGGACGGCGATAGGCGCGCCGGCCAAAGCCCAAGAGTTGTTCGATCGCCCGATCGGGCTGAAACCCATCTTTCCCAAAGACCGCGATTTCCTCGCTTCCTCCGCCCGGCTCCGCAAGCGGCCCGTGGATTTTGATTTCGCCAATCTTGATGTGCGGCAGGGCGCCTTCGCGCAGGATGTGTGTTCTGCTCACGCCGGCTTTGTACTGCTTGGGATCGAATTCGTCCTTGTAGCGTTTGTTGACAGCGATGACCGAAGCACGCGACTCGTAAGGTCCGTTGGGAAAGATAAAACGCGGTGTCTGTCCAGCCTCCAACCAAACACAAAAACGCAGCCACTGCGGCTGATCATCGGGCACCACCGCACGTCCCAGAATCGGCTCAATGGCTTGTGGGTAATGAATATGCCCTTTGGTCACGTCACCGGGAACAACGCCCAGTTGAAACGGCTCAGAGAAATCGATACCGAAAATCTGCGGGTCGTAATGGGTGTCACGGTGCATCGCCTGAGCATGGACTTCGATGTCATACAGCCCGGCTACCGGTACTCCTTGTAAAAAGTCTTCGATATGTCCGTAGCCTCCCTGCCGCGTGTCGGTATTGGGCTGTTCGTAAAGGCAGAGGTATTCGTAGTTGAAAACGCTACGATGTGAGCCGGATAATTCCTCGTACTGCTGGAAATTGTCAGTGAAATGCCAATCTTTAGGCGCCATAGCAGGCTTGCCGAGGCGGGCCTCCACCAGCCGCGAGGCCGCCAGGAAGTACTGATCGAGCAGGAAGCCAGAGGTAACCAGGGACTCACCAATGTTGTCCATGTGGCGACTGGTGTTGTCCTGCGGAAATTCAGCGGTCAGACCAAGCGTGTCAACGCGGCGGTTAAACAGCACGGCCAACGTGTTTTCGTATTCGCGTTTGGATAACCGACGCATCACCGTTCGCCCACCCGAACTGCTGAACCTATCGCGGCTATCATCGACGCTGGCACGCAGCGCACTGAGAACTTCCAAACGCTCTGGGTCGGTCGGCTGGTTCGCATCCTCGGGCGGCATTTGTCGGAGCGTCAACTGATCGATGATCTCATCAGCGGTGATCAAATGCTGAGTCGAATCTAGGGGCAAATGGAACGACTCGAACTCGCGGTCGCCCTCCGCCGCATCGGCACTGTGGCACTCGGCGCAGTAATTACCAAGAAACGCGGCCACCAACTTGGTCCGCGCCGCCAACGCGTCTGCGGCTATGTCCGACTGGGCCTGCAGCGGAGAACTGATTGAGACCGCAACAGCGATAGCCCACGCTGCGCGAAGCGATCGCCGGCGGAAAGAAGCACGGGAAGGCATAGATAAACGCCATTAGGAGAAGGTGCCAGTACTGGTGCCGAAGGACTCTGTCTCGACGCCCATTCGCTGGGCAATATCAACGAACAGATTACACAGCGGTACTCGGTTTGAAATGTTCTTGAATTCGCCGCGACCGTAGCCGCCGCCGGCCAAGACGATTGGCAAGTCGTTGTTCGTGTGCGAGTTGCCGTTTCCCATGCCGCTGCCAAACAGTACGGCCGTCGAATCGAGCAAGCTTTGCTCGCCATCCGGAATGGCGGCCAGGCGGGTCAAGAATCTGCTGAACTGTTCCAGTTGGTACGTCTCCAACGTAATTAAGTTCGCGATCGCTTGCTCATCATTGCCGTGGTGTGAAAGGCTGTGGTAGGACTTGTCGATCCCCAAGTCTTGCGGGAGAAAGCTTCCGCCAATTTCCAGAGTCGCCACACGTGTTGAGTCGGTTTGGAGTGCTAAAGCCATCAGCTCGTAGAGCAACGGCAGATCGTCGACCGTATTGGTATCGGCAGGCTTTTCGAAAGGGGGCTCCGGCTTAGGTTGGTCGGCCCATCGCTGCCGAGCTTGTAGGCGTTTCTCGACATCGCGAATTGAGGTAAAGTATTCATCCAGCTTGGCTTTGTCCTCTAGATTGACTCGCTTCGAAAGTGCGCTCGCCTCGTCGACGATCGAATCGAGAATCGAAGCTTGCAGCGAATTGTCTTTGACTTTTTGGACGCGGCGCGATTCGGAATCGGTGACGAATAGCTTTTCGAACAACTCGGCCGGACCGGTGATCGGTGGCACGCGGACTCCAGACTTGGTCCAAGCCAGTTGGCAACCACCATGGATCCCACCTTCGGAGCCGACGGTTAGCGAGGGGAAACGCGATTGGGGACCAATCTCGTCGGCGATGAACTGGTCAATGGTGACATTGCCGTTGGGGCGTTGTTTAGATTCGTGGTGCAGCACGCCGGACAAAAACGTATGAACCGCGAAATGTCCCCCGCGCAGTCCGTGATCGAGGCCGCGGTAGACCGTAATATGATCACGATTACTAGCCAGCGGCTTGAGCAGCGTCGTTTCCTCAAATTTCTTGCCGGGCGTTTCCGGGAAGAAATGCTTCTGCTGGAAGCCAAGCAGATTCCCTACAGCAACGAATCTTCGAGCTTCCGCACCGACGCCGCGGGTCGCGCGAAGTGGCAAACTGATATCGGTGCTGGCCGCTAACAAAGACGGCAGCCCAGGCAAGGCCAACGAACCCACAAGGGACTGAATGACAAAACGTCGTCGATCAAATGATTTGCGCATGATCACAGTTTAGCCTTGAAAGAACCGGTGGGAGCCGCTTGAGCCAAGCAAGCTGCTGGAAAGGTCGCGGTTATGGGGAGGGGAGCCGAGGTTGCAACCTCAGACAAGGTAGGATCTTGCGATGCCGATGCACCACGCTGTAACTATCCAGCTCAGCTAATTGTAGCTGACTGTCCTTGTCGCCGGTTCGACACAGTTCGGTTCGACACAGCCAAGATAAATCAATCAACCCTGCATGTTCAAGATCTCTCTATCCTCGCCAAACATGCCCGTCCCGGCTAGAGAGTAATGGGGGACAAGCCATGGATTTCTTCAAGTTTTTCGTGCACCTGTGCGATGGCTGACTTCGGTGACAAGCCGACAGTGAGGCGGTGGTTCAAGCCCGGTGAATTCCTCTGGAAAGGCGATCCGGACGACGAGCAATCGCTCGTCCGGTTTCTGGTCTATGCCAACGACTTTGACATCGAAGGTATCATCGCCAACCGACCGATAGCGCGGGGCGGCGAGAACAAGAATCCGATCCGAGACGGACTCGGTATCGTGCGCGCGATGATCAAAGCCTACGGTGAGTGTTATCCGAATCTCGTGAAGCATGACTCGCGTGCCCCCCGGCCCGAGCAGCTTCTGGCTCGAACGGTGGCCGGTTCCAACAACGTCGACGACGGAGTGGACCTAGTGCTTCAAGCAGTGGATGCGGAAGACAGTATTACTGGGCAAATCAAGCCGACTGCGTTGATTCGGGCCTCGTCACCGCCTGCATCTCCAGGAGCGGCTGGTGACAATGAGAGGCAAGAGCGAACGGCACCGTTGAGAAAGGCTCCTGCCATAAGCTCCTGCCATAAGCTCCTGCCATAAGCTCCTGCCATAAGTGGAGTAGCTCATCGATCATTTTCGTTTCCCCTGCAGTCAGTCTCGTCTGATGGGCCGAATCGAACCCTCCTGCTGCGAGCTAATTAGACCTTATCGGATCAATCTGGCAACATTTGGATCAAAAAACGGCGTTGGCGGAGCAGGGAGAATCGCCGCAAGTCCAATAAAAAAGACCACTTACGACGTTTTCGCAAGTGGTCTGATAGTGGAGGCGGCGGGAATCGAACCCGCGTCCCGCGATATTTCCATGAAAGCATCTACGTGTGT
>CAKQNH010000351.1 GCA_934255105.1 uncultured Pirellulaceae bacterium | reverse complement strand
CCCTCGTGCTTGCTCGGGCGACATATAGCTGGGCGTGCCCATGACCGTCCCCGTTCGCGTCTCCTGGTCGTTGTCGACCAGTTGCTTGGCCAGACCAAAGTCTGATATCTTGGGGATACCGTCGGTCGAGACGAGTATGTTGGATGGTTTGAGGTCGCGATGCAAAATGCCTTTGTGATGCGCGACCTGCATGGCCCGCGCCAATGTCTCAACCAACTCGGCGGCTTGCTTGGGCTCCAGCGGTTGTGCGCTCACACTATCAGACAGCGTCCCGCCATCTACGTATTCGAGTGCGAAAAAGGGATTGCCATCCACTTCACCGAATTCAAAGAGTTGCACCACGTTGGGGTGCTGCAACGCGGCCACCGCGCGCGCTTCCACCTCAAAGCGGCTTCTGACATCCTGACGCGAACTGCTCCCTGCCAAGATCATTTTAATTGCAGCTTGGCGTTTTAGCCTGCGGTGCTGTGCCTTGTAGACGATACCCATGCCGCCACGCCCCAGTTCGCGCGACAGAACGTAATCGCCCACGACTTTGCCAGAAAACTCGTCCTCTCCTTCGGCCGATGCAAGATCAGATTTTGCCACTGCAACTCGCGGACGCCCATCTCGGCCTTGCCTTCCGGCGAGCCGACCCGCTTGGTTCGGCATATCCAAGGTCATATCACTGTCGGGTAGATTTACTGAGTCAAATTCGGCCGTGCGCTCATCATCCTGGCTAAGTTCGACCGTCACCTCGGCTCGCTTGGGATCGCTCGGCAGGTCGATCGTTTCTCCAGATTGTAGCTCTGCGGTCAAATTGAGCTCGCGCCGGTCAGCTCCCCAGTCTTCAGTTTCTTCATTTTGCGACATGACCGTGCTCCGAAAACATATATCCCAATGTAGAACTTATGCGAACTGCTTACGCTTTCGCCTGAACATCAATCCAATCCAAAATACTGTCGTTATTGCCAGCGAGCTCGGCTCAGGTACGGCAGTGGTGTTAAATATGAATGCCCTAGCAGGATCGCCGTCGATCGAAAACTTTAGCTCGCCCATGTTTGCATCGACAATGTCCATGTAATCGCCGCCAAAGGTTCCCAGTCCAGTTGTCTCGTTTGGTTTGCCTGCACCAACGATGGAAAGCGAAGCTGTTTCTGCGGCAATATTTGCGAAATTAACTCTCAAGCGGCCCAAAGTTGTAAAGCCACTTCCAATCCCAATGGGCGTAGCCGGTTGCAGCCCGTCGGCTGGAGTTGTGACCGACAGAATTCCGTTAGGGTTCAATCCGGTCGTAATTGCCTGCCAATTGGTGCGGCTAGGATCCAACGTAAAAGAATACGGATTGAACGCATCGCTGGCAGTCAAATTGATCTGCAGGAAATCAACCGTATCGAAAATATTGTCGCTTGTGAGCCGCACGCGAATATCTATCTCCAGAGTTTTTCCATCCTCGTAGTTGAATAATGGATTGGACAAATCGAAGGTCAGTATCGGAGCAGCTAAACTGGTCGCCGGTAGTGCGCAGCAGCACAACAAGCCTCCGAGTATCCAGCTCAATGTTGACATCTTGTATTCGTTCATCTCTTGTTTCTTCTTTAGTAGTCGTTCACGCGATAGTCGTTGATCGCTTCGCCGATCAGTGTCCTTCAGGTTTTGAGCAGCGTTCTTCGTGGGTCGTGTCTGAGCAGCGTCAACTGAAGTGTCATAATCTATACCGAACGGTTGAGTTGTTTGCGCCAGGCGAGCTGCTCTGCGGTGCCGATGGTACCATCAAAGTTAATGTCATAGTCGCTGTCGTAGCCCGGCTGTCCAGCGCGTAATCCGTAGTGGGCATACAGCAGCGTGCGATCACCGTAGTCGACGACCGCATTGCCATCGAAATCAGCTTCCAAGCGATGGAATTTGGTGGTCAAGAAACCGTCGTTCACATTGGCGTCGTCGTCCCGCAGCCTTTGCTGTGAATTGTTGGGCTTGCCAATCAGCGCAGTGTCCATGCGAAGTTCATATCGTCCATCGATCAAAATCGTGCGCGGTGATTGGCCTGGCCCGTCGATTGTCAAATCGATCGTCAACTGATGCAATCCAATATCGTACGCATAGCTCGTCACCGGCAACGCAACCTCTTCGCCCGAAGACCGAAACAGCTTCACAGCGTTGGCAGTAGTTCCTGAGTCAATCATGGCCCCTAGGTTGGTCGCTTCGCTAAATTGATAAACCAGTCGTTCGATGTTGCTGCGCTGAGCGGAACCAGAGTTGACCAACACGGGACCTGCCGTCAGCGCGGCCGATGCAGATACTGTCATCGTGTCTACACTATGCAAGCCAAAATCGTTATTGATAGCTACTGAGATCGTATAATCGCCGGCATTGCGGTAGTCATGCGTCAGGGCGATGCTGGGTTGGCCGAGCGCATCGACGGCTACTGAGATGTTCTGAACGCCGGTCCCGTCACCGTAGTCGACCGTCGCTATCCAACTGCTCGCTGCTCGGTCGCTAAAGTTGATAACTCGTGAGAATGGGTTGCCCAAATCGACAATGGCGCTGGCTCCCAATTCCAGTGACAGCGAGTAGTCGTCGCCGGGACCACCGATGATGCGATCAACCCCGCCGTTGCCTTTGAGAAGGTCGATATCGTCCGAGGCATTGGCCGTCGCGAATTTTGTCAGCAGCAAGTGATAGTTGCCGATATCGGTATCGTCGATTGTATCCTGAATCCGTGCGAGCCACGCCTGTTCAACTGGGGTCAGATCTGAGCGAGCCTCTAACTCGGCGCGTCGCGCCACCGCTTCCGCAAAGCCAGGCGATCCAGGTAGCCGCACAAAGGTGTCGACTTCGATATAGTACGTTCCGTCGTCGGGGAGCACGACGTCGAACAACATTGAATCGGAGCTCTCGAATTCGTCGTCGCTGACCGCTAGGCCACCAAACCATGTTAGCGGCTTGCCAGTTACATCATGTATTCGCAGCACTGAGTCGATCCACTGATCCACGCCACTGCCGTTGCCGCGCAGTGCCAGCGAACTGAGCTCGATATTGACAATCTCTCCGCGACGGCCAGTGAAAGAATAGTAGTCGCTGTGGCTCACACCGCCGACGCCAACTTTGATAGCGCCCCGCACGGCGGCTGCTTGCACAGCGTATACCTTGCCAACATTTAAACCGCTGCCGAGCGTGTTGGGGACTTGCAATTGCACCAGCGGCAGCGGTTGCGCGCTGGGGATGGTCTGGTGATCGCCGGCAATCTCCAGTCGATTGACATCGGTCGAAAGGCTATTGGCATAGGCCAACTTCGCCGCCTCGCGTTCGCCAAAGAACAGTGGTTGCAGATCGTTAAAGCGGTCGGTGCCGATCGATGCCCCCGAGCCGAGCAAGTGCTTGGCCGCCTCGTAGCCGCCGGCCGCCCCAGCATAAACTGGATTGAAGCCATCCACACCCGGCGTCGCGTACACGCCGAAACCGATCGGCCCAAAGGTATCGTAGTGCCGTAGACCGAGTAGGTGCCCCAGCTCGTGCGCCGCTATCTTAGACGCCAAGGCTATAAAATTTTGGCTGGTCGCCACTGGCTTGCGCGCTCCAATCTTGATCTCACCCTCTTCGGTATCACCCGCTCGAGCTTCGTCGGACGGAGAACGGTCTCCTTGTGCAAGCTGACCGCCGAGCAGACCATTGACCTGAACCACGGCGGTCCCACCCAAGTTCAGATTGCCCAAATCGACTTCGCTCGCTTCACCGCCGGGGCGCCCAAAGCTAGGCGTCTCATTGAACAGGATCGTCGCGAAACCATCGCTGGGCAAACCCGCGACGTCACTACGAGCCTGTGTGAACCGCACGTTAAACCACCACGTGGCAGAATCTTGTGGATCGGCCATGGGGCCATGATAGGCGGCCTCGACCGCTGCCTGAATCGCATCGCGTTCACTCTGGGTATAGACGTGCTCCCCAGCAGCGGCATCGGTAGCCGAGTCGAAATCCAACCAGACCCACTGTACCTCAGTGCGTCGCTGAGCCACGGGCAAAACTACCGGCTCGAGAAACTCGGCACCACTGATGAGATTGTCGCGCGCGTTGCCGAAGATCGTATCACCCCGATGCGTGCCGTACACGTTCTCAATCCCCAGTCTATCGCTCAAAGTGATCGACAACTGGCTGCCTTGCATTTGAGCGACCGTGCTGCGCAGATCCAAATTCAGCGGGCCATCATCCAAGGGGGAAAAATCGAGCGTATCGGAGCTGCTATCGCCCGCCCCCGTATAGTCCTCGGTCACAACTACTTGCGCATTGAGCATTCCCTGGAATACGTACAAGTCATCGCCCGAACCGCCTGCCAAGCTGAGTATTCCATTGCCGCCGATCGTCAGCTTGTCGTCCCCTGCCCCCATGTCGGCAACGAGCTGTGCTGCGCCAACTCCCAACCAAATCAGCATGTCATTGCCAGCGCCACTCGTAAATGTCACTGTATTTGTAGGTAGAGCCGCAGCGCGTACCGATTCGTACAACAGTGTATCCGCTCCCTCGTCGCCGTTGAAGGTAAGCTGGCCCACATCTTGGCCCGCGACTTGGAGCAAATCTGAACCAGCGCCCCCTGCGAAGAAAATCTCCGCAACCTGATTGCCTTTATTGATCAACGAATCGTTGCCAGATTCGCCGAACAATTTGAGTAGCTTCAGTCCGTCGCCATAGTTCAGAAGCCGATCATTCCCCAGACCACCATCGAACGTGAGCGTCTCTACGAAGTTACCATTGTTTTGCAGCAAGTCGTCGTCGGCCCCGCCGCTGAATCCCAGCGTCTTCAGACTCTTGCCGTTGTTTTGCAGTATGTCCGCCCCATCCCCTCCATCGAAGCTCACACCACCGAGCGAATCGCCATTGTTAATGAGTGCATCGCTATCGGCACCACCATCGAAATCGATCTCAGTCGTTCCCGCGCTATTGCCATGACCATTGTTCTGAAACACATCCGTGCCAGCACCTCCTTCAAAATCGATCTTACCGAACGAATTGCCCGAATTGAACAGTGTATCGTCGCCTAGCTGGCCGTTAAACTGCAAGAGCTGAAACGAGTTGCCACGATTGACCAGTCGATCGCTCCCATCGCCTCCAGCGAACGCGAGCGAGCCGAGGTTGACACCTTCGTTGAGTAGATCATCGCTCCCGGTGCCACCGTCAAACGATAGCGTACCGACGTCGATGGCTACATTGATCATCACATCGTTGTCAGCTCCGCCAAAGAAGGAGAGCCCTGTGCTGCGGGCACCTTCCACTCGGTTTTCAAAGCGATCGCTGCCAACCCCACCGTTGAAGGTGATTCCTTCAGCGTTTAGCCCCAGGTTGAAGAGTCGATCGTCACCATCGCCCCCAGTGAAATCGATCCCCGTTACTTGGGCACCGCTATTGAACAGCTTGTCGTCACCTGCGTCTCCAAAGTAAAGCAACGCACCGAGCGAATCTCCGGCATTGCTCAGCACTTCGTCCCCCGCGCCCCCCGTAAAGCTCAGTTTTCCGACCTGATTTCCCGAATTGTAGAAACTATCGTCATCGGCTCCGCCATCGAACTCGATCAGCCCGACAAAATTGCCTCGGTTGTTCAGCACGTCTAGACCATCCTCACCACGGAAGTCAATTTTCAGTACTGAATCTCCGATATTTTCCAACGTGTCTTGGTCCGTGCCACCAAAGAACGCGATCAACCCCATGCCCTCTGCATTGTTTTGAAGAATATCGCTACCGCCATAGCCATTGAAAGTCACAGTTGCCGTGTTCGTACCGCTGCCGAAAAGAACCAGCGTGTCGTCTCCTTGTTCACCGATTCCGACCCCATCAACTGACGCATCTCCTTCGAAGATGATAGCTCCTGTATGC
>CAKQNH010000350.1 GCA_934255105.1 uncultured Pirellulaceae bacterium | reverse complement strand
GCGTAGCCGAGTTCTGCACGGAATTAAAAGTCCACGAACGCACGCCCTATTCAGGAGACTTGGTATTCACCGCTTTTTCGGGTTCTCACCAAGATGCTATCAAGAAGGGGTTTGCTGCGTTGAAGGAATCGGAGCAGCCGCGTTTCGAAGTTCCCTATTTGACGATCGATCCTGCCGATATTGGCCGCCAGTACGATCCGGTGATTCGCGTCAATTCGCAGTCGGGCAAAGGGGGCGTGGCTTTTTTGGTGGAGCACGAGCTGGGCTTTCGCCTGCCACGGCGGCTGCAGGTCGCCTTCAGCCAAGTGATTCAAAAGGTTACCGACCGCACAGGGCAGGAGATGCCGTCTCACGAGATAGCCAACAAGTTCATTGAGACTTATGTGAAGCCGCCACAAGCACTGGTCTATCATGCGCACGCCGCTGAGGAATGTGCGGATGAAGATCAGGAGCGATATCGCTTTACGATTACCTACCGCGATGAGAAGCAGGATGTCGTAGGGCAGGGGGCTGGTCCCTTGGACGCGCTGGTGCTGGCTTTGACTGAGAAGTTTGGTTTGGCATTCGACATTCAAGACTACCAAGAACACGCCTTGGAGGCGGGGAGCGATAGTTCGGCTGCCGCATATGTACTGGTTAAAACGGCCGACGGTCGCGAGTTGTTCGGCGTGGGGCAGCACAAGTCGATAACCAAGTCGTCGATTTTGGCTTTGGTGGCTGCGATCAACCGGAGTCTGCAGTAGAGGGAAGGTTCTTAGCAGTAGTCGCGGGGTGAGGCTGGCGTGAAGCAGTTCATGTGTCGCCCTCCGGGCTTGCCCATCAACTGTTGAAATCCGGTGGCTTACGCCACCGGCAGGGATGTATCGCCCTCCGGGCTGTTGCTTTCCCGAGAGGGCTGTTGCTTTCCCGAGAGGGCTGTTGCTTTCCCGAGAGGGCTGTTGCTTTCCCGAGAGGGCTGTTGCTCTCCCGAGAGGGCTGTTGCTTTCCCCAGAGTGCTGTTGTTTTCCCGAGAGTGCTGTTGTTTTCCCGAGAGTGCTGTTGTTTTCCCCAGAGGACTGTCGTTCTCCTCTGGGGTTTGCGGTTCAGCGTGGCGCGTGGAGACCGCTTAGCGGGCGGCGCTGGCGGAGCGGCCGGTGCGTCGGCGATCGGACTCGCGTAGGTTGATCTTGCGCAGTCGAATCGAATGCGGCGTGATCTCGACCAGCTCGTCGTCCTCGATGTATTCCAAGGCGGATTCCAGGGACATGCTGCGAGGCGGTTTGAGGATCACATTCTCGTCGGAGCCGGCGGCGCGAATGTTAGTCAGCTTCTTCTCGCGGCATGGATTGACCACCATGTCCGACTCACGCGCGTTTTCGCCGACGATCATGCCTTCGTAGATTTCATCGCCAGGGGCGACAAACAGATCACTGCGATCTTGCAAGTTGAACAGGGCAAACGGTACCCCTTTGCCACTGACCATGGAAACCAGCACGCCGTTGGCGCGAGCTGGCACCTCTCCTTCGCGAACCTTGTAGCCGTTGAAACGGTGGTGGATGATCGCCGTACCTTGGGTAGCGTTGAGCAGCCGAGTTCTCAGTCCGATGAGCCCGCGAGCCGGAATATCGAATTCGAGTAGGCAGTAGCTCCCGCGCGGCGTCATGACGTCCAGCGTCCCGCGACGCAGGCCCACCAGTTCCATCACTGGGCCAACTTTTTCTTGCGGCACTTCGACGTTGAGCGTTTCGAACGGCTCTTGTTTCTGGCCATCAATTTCTCGGAGCACTACGCGTGGCTTGCCGACGGACAGTTCAAAACCCTCGCGGCGCATGGTCTCGATCAAGACGGTCAGGTGCAACACGCCGCGGCCGCGGACTGCGTAGCCCTCGGAGCCTTCGACCGGTGTGACTCGCAAAGCCACATTGCGCTCGAGCTCCTTTTCCAGTCGAGTGCGGAGTTGTCGGTTGGTGACGTACTTGCCTTCGCGGCCCACCAGTGGTGAGCTGTTGATGCTGAAGACCATTTCCAGCGTCGGTTCGTCGACCGTCAGTCGGGGCAGGGGGCGCAAGTCGCCACGTGCACCGATGGTGTCGCCGATCTCGATCTCTTCCAGTCCCACCACGGCGGCGATATCACCGGCAGTGACTTCGTCCACCTCGGTGCGTCCCAAGCGATCGAACACCGACACGGAATTGATCTGGGCCTGCACGACGCGCCCGCCGCTTTTGGCCATATCGATCTGTTGGCCGGCTTTGAGAGTGCCAGCCTGAATGCGTCCGACTCCGATCCGGCCAACATACTCCGACCAGTCCAGGTTGGTCACCAGCATCTGTAGCGGTGCGTCCAATTCGACCTCGGGGCCAGGGATTTTCTCCAGCACCATATCCAGCAGCAGCTCCATCGACTTGCCCGGCACCTTGGGATCGTGCGTCGCGTAGCCCTCTTTGGCTGAGGTAAAGATGTAATCGAAATGATCCATGTAGTGCTCGCCTCCAAGGTCGACCAGCAGCTCGAGGGCTTCGTCCACCACCTCGACGGCTCGCGCGTCCGGACGGTCCACCTTGTTGATCACGATGATGGGACGCACCCCAGCTTCCAGCGCTTTGGAGAGTACGAATCGCGTCTGAGGCATAGGGCCTTCGGCCGCATCCATCAGAACCAGGGCACCGTCCGCCATTCGCACTACCCGTTCGACCTCTCCGCCGAAGTCGGCGTGGCCTGGGGTGTCGATGATGTTGATCTTGGTCCCTTTGTAGACGATCGCGATGTTTTTGCTGAGAATCGTGATGCCGCGTTCCCGCTCTAAATCGTTGCTGTCTAGAATCTGATGCCCCTGGAGTTGTGATTCTCGGAACTGGCCGCTTTGCTTGAGCAGGCAGTCGACCATGGACGTCTTGCCGTGGTCGACGTGGGCGATAATAACAATATTGCGGATGTCGCTTCTGCGCATGCGAGACTGCCTCGGGGGAAACTGTGCTTGCAACGGTGTCAATTGCGCCGGTGCCTGAGCATCTATTCTGGACGCCATACCGATTCTACGGGAGGGGACCGAAGTTTGAAGTTGCCATTTTGCTTGAGGAAATGTTTGCTTGTGCCATTGGGGTGGCATTTCACCCTGGTCAGAGTGCAGCTAATAGCTCTTGTTAATCCGGGCGGTTTCCAGGATACTGGCCCGATTGTTTACCCCAGAAATTGGCACAACCCACCCATTCTTGGTGAATGGTCGCTCAGGGATTGTGCCCGTCGCAGTGCGGCGAAAGGGAGTGTTTGAAGTAGTTTTTGCTGGAGTTCCGTAGAGTTATGGCTAGATATACTGGTCCTAAAGCCCGTGTGAATCGTCGTTTGAGCATGTTGGTTTATGAGAGCGCTGGGGCGGTACGCGCGCTTGAGCGTCGCGATTCTCCCCCGGGAATGCACCCGCGCGGTCGCCGCACGAGCAACTATGGAACCGCTTTGTCGGAAAAGCAAAAGATCAAGCACTATTACGGTTTGGGTGAGCGACAACTGCGGCGTTACTTCGAAGCGGCCACGAGCGCCAAAGGCAATACGGCTCAGAACCTGCTGCTGATGTGCGAGCGTCGCTTGGACAATGTCGTGCGTCGAGCGGGTTTCACCAAGACGCGTCCACAGGCGCGGCAAGGCATCGTGCATGGCCACTTCCGCGTCAATGGCGTCAAGGTCAACAAGCCTGGTTACATTTTGCGAGCTGGCGATGTGATCGAGTTGCGTGGTCGCGAAAACTTGAAGAACCTTTATCGTGGGGTCATCGCCAACAACCCACCTCAGCCAATCGATTGGTTGACGTTCGATTCCGAAGGTCTGCAAGCCACGCTGCTGAGCCAACCGACGGCGACCGACATTAGCCTGCCGGTAGATGCCAACGTAGTGGTAGAATTCTTGTCGCGTTAAGCGTTCACACGTGGCTGTGTCTAGCCACATTACGGCATTGCAACTCCGAACTCTGTGCGGGTTCGGTTATGGCAGAGTTAGAGGAGCATTATGCACAGCGAGCTAGTGGTTATAGGTGGCGGCCCAGGAGGCTACGCGGCCGCCTTTCTGGCAGCCGACGAAGGTCTGCAAGTCACGATCGTCGAGTCTGAGCCGAGGCTCGGTGGAACGTGCCTGCTGCGTGGCTGTATCCCCTCTAAGGCGCTGCTGCATGTGGCTCGCGTTATTTCGGAAGTGGACGAATTGCGCGATGATTGGGGCGTGACCTACGCCCAACCCGCCATCGATGTCGACAAGGTGCGCGCACGCAAGGAGAAAGTCATTGCAACTCTCAGTGCTGGTCTGGCTGGTCTAGCCCAGCGCCGCAATGTGACGCTGATTCGAGCCAAGGGTGTTTTCGAGAACAGCACCACGCTGCGCTTGGAGGGAGATCACGAGTCGATCCCCGCCGGAAAGCAATTGACATTTGACCACTGCATTTTGGCGACGGGGAGTGTCCCCGCGATGCCGCCGAGTTTCGATATCGGCAGCGATCGCGTCATGGATTCTACTGGGGCGCTCGATCTCGTAGACATCCCTGAAACCTTGTTGGTCGTCGGCGGTGGCTATATTGGGCTCGAAATGGGCTCGGTGTACGCCAGCTTAGGGACCAAGGTCAGCGTCGTCGAATTGCTCGACGGTCTGCTCATGGGCGCTGATCGCGATCTGGTCAAGCCGCTGCACAAGCGACTGGACAAACTCTTCGATAAGCGAATCTATCTGAATACCAAAGTCGGCTCGCTGGCCGAGGTCGACGGCAAAATACACGTCACTTTCGAGGGTCCAAATAAGTACGGCCACGAAAAGTTTGATCGTGTGCTGATCAGCGTCGGCAGGCGACCGGTCAGTCGCGGTATCGGTCTGGAGAATACACTAGTTGAATTGGATCAGCGCGGTTTTGCCATCTGCGATGATCAGCAGCGGACTGCGGACCCGCACATTTTCGCTATCGGCGATGTGGCTGGGGAACCGATGCTGGCCCACAAGGCTTCGCACGAGGGGAAGACGGCAATCGAGGTATTGTTGGGTGAGGATGTGGCGTTCAATAAAGCCGCCATCCCAGCGGTCGTCTTCACCGATCCAGAAATCGCTTGGGCCGGTCTGACCGAAGAAGAAGCCAAGAAGTCGGGGCGTGTGGTCGAGGTGGCAAGCTACCCCTGGGCGGCCAGTGGCCGAGCTCAGGCGATCGGGCGGACCGATGGATTGACCAAGTGGCTGGTCGATCCTGAGACGCAGCGAGTGCTCGGCTGCGGTATCGTCGGCGCAGGTGCCGGCGAACTGATCGCCGAAGCCGTGTTGGCGATCGAGATGGGATGTGAAGTCCGCGATTTGACGGAGTCGATTCACCCGCACCCGACGCTTAGCGAAACTCTGATGAACGCTGGCGAAATGCACTTCGGTACAGCGACTGAAATATACAAGCCAAAGCGATAGCGAGTGGGGCAGGAGGACGAGTGGGGCAGGAGTACGAGTGGGGCAGGAGTACGAGTGGGGCAGGAGGACGAGTGGGGCAGGTGTAACTGTTGGGCTCTTAGCCCGGAGGGTGAAACATCCCTGCCGGTGGCGTGAGCCACCGGGTTCCAAGCGACTGATAAGCAAGCCCAGAGGGCGACATATCGACCCGGCTCACCCTGTAAATGCTCAGGACCATACCCTAACCCAACGAGCGGCGAGCAGCTTCAGATATTCTGTATCGCCCTCCGGGCTGCCTGAAGTGTTTTCACAATCCGGTGGCTGACGCCACCGGCAGAGATATGCCGCCCTCCGGGCTACGTTATCCCGCAGGCTGGGAGTTATCCCGCGGGCTGGGAGTTATCCCGCGGGCTGGAAGCAACGCAGTGTTTTTCTCAACCGTAGTTTTCCACTAAAGGGCTCACCATGAAAGCGAT
>CAKQNH010000349.1 GCA_934255105.1 uncultured Pirellulaceae bacterium | reverse complement strand
CAATTCGCCTCCAGGATGGCGGGCGAGAGTGCAAGTGGATCGAGGTGGAGGTCACGTCTCGTACAGCGAATGCACGGCCATATACCGAAGTCGCCCGAGTTTTGATCGATGCAGAGGCGTACGACAAATCGAACCAGTTCGCTATTGTGCATGCCAACGGAGGGTTGCAGGGCTGGATAGCGTACGGAAGCAAGGATACCGTTTTTCCGATTCCCGTGGATGGGGATCTCGAGTCGTTGGTGGACCTGCGTTTGCAGTTTGAGCCCCAACCGCAATTCGATCGAATCGGTGTCAGCCATGTTCTGTCCATGCTTTTTGGCGCAGCACTGAAGCCGGAGAACGAGATCTGCGAATTGCGACGCACTATGGGGAGAATTATGGCAGGCAGGCAACGCAATCAAACGCAGAAAATGTATCCTCGCAAAACTGGAGCTGATCTCCCCTCCCTTTGCTGGGAGTCACCGATGGCCACGCGTCTACTGGGTAGTTACAAAATCTATCGCTCTCCCGAGGTTCCATTTGGCTTTGTGGATGTCGAACTAACGGCATCCGGCATAGACATTGATCTCAATATGGGTGACCGCTACGGACCGTTGCCAGACGATTATAGACTGAGCTACTTCGGAACCACCGACGACTTTACGGAGTTGCTCCACAAGCAGCAGGACAGCCGCCGCCCAGTCCCGAATTGGCGAGTCTGGACCTGGCGTGACGACGGCAGAATCTATAAAGCCTTCGCTGAATTTGGAGGCCTCATTGAGACGGCACGCGGCAGCGACGTGTTGCTCCGCGATGCGAACAATAAACAAACCCGCGTGCCGATCAAACTGCTGGCCGATGTGGACAGAGCCTCCCTGAGCGCAGGCCGCCTGTGGGCCAAGGAATCATTCGGGGACTCAAAACTCTCGCTGTGGAGGGTATTGGCGAAGAACAACAATACCGATCAGCTCGTGCTCAATGTCCCATCGAATAGTAATATGCAAGTCCACGTATCGTGGCAGCAGAGCGCTTGACGATGTGAACGGGATAGGCGAACCGCTGCTGGACCGTCACCAGCGTATCGCTGAAGTTGTCTACTCCGCCGGCCAGCAAGTCATCGCGAACCGATAGCGTACCGCCCCCCAGGGCGTCTTCAATGACCTCCAAGTTGCTCGCTTCCGTTGTACCGCGAAAGACATAAACCTGGATGCACCAGGCGACAAACAGTATTAGGATAACGCCCAGATAAAAGCGCAAGAATAACCGCGTCATATTGCTTTTGCCATCAGGTAGCCGACTCCGCGAACGGACTTAATCCGCGTCGGCTGGTGTGGATCGTCGTTGAGTTTCTTTCGCAACCGCGAGATCCGCAGGTCGATCGAACGATCCAGACCATCGTAGGGGACCTCCAACAGATCGATATAGACGTTCTTCCGCTCAACCACGGTTCCGGCGCGACGCGCCAAATAGAGTAGCAATTCAAACTCGGCAGTCGTGAGATCGATGACCTCACCAGCCACGGTAACATTGCGGCTAGCTTCTTCGATTCGCAAATCACCCACCACAATCGCCTCCAACTCAGCCGGGGCTAGCGCATCACCGCGCCGCAGATGGACCTTCAGCCGAGCTAGCAACGCGCGCGGCCGCACTGGCTTGGCCATGAAGTCATCGGCACCGACTTCCAGGGCGATCACTTCGTCAATCTCCTCGCCACGAGCTGTCAGGACGATGATCGGTCCCGCGTAAGTCGGACGAACCGAGCGACAGACTTCGAAGCCATCCATACCCGGCAGGCCAATGTCGAGCACAACCGCATCGTAGTTTTGACGCTCGATTGCCTCGACTGCCCGCCGGCCATCGGTTTCAATCGTGACGGAAAAGCCCTGTTCGACTAAGAAGTCTCTGACCATATTCGCTAATGGCAGGTCGTCTTCGACAAGCAGCAAGTGATGTTTCAAGGCTGGCCTTTGTACAGTATGTGTGGTGCGTCGCTCTCAATTCTACTTCTATTGCCCGCGAAATCGACTGCCACTACAAGCTGATACAAGAAGGCTAGGTTTTGCCTTTGTCAATAATTTCGACGCGTTGTCCGGACTGAAGCGACGCGGCGCGAGTAAGTACAACGGCTTCTGATCCATCTAAGCCAGATGTAATCTCAACCTCATCCTTGACTCGCAAACCAAGCTCGATAGGTCGTTGTTCAATTTGTCCGGCGACGACGAGGCAGCAGTACGTTTTCTCACCGTCTCGCACGATTGCCGTGATAGGGAGCGTCAAGACGTCGTCGCGTTGCTCGAGCAAAATATTCACCGTCGCAAAGGAACCAGGCAGCAACTTGCCATCTGTGTTTGGCAAGTTGATCTCCGCCGTAAGCGAGCGGTTTTGTCTATCCAATGACCAACTGCTGCGAGTCACCCGCGCTTCAAAAACTTGTTCGACTAGCGATTGGATGCGCACCACCGCTTTGTCACCGGCACCTTCGCGGTCATATCCGGCATCTAGGAGCGGTGCTTCCATTTCTGGGATGTCGACAAAGACTCGCACTTTGTCGGTACTGGCGACGATCAGCAGTGGTTGGCTGCCGGCTGAACTGGCCGGATGAACGTAGTGCCCCAGGTCAACTCCACGCTTGGTTACGACGCCGTCAAAGGGCGCGCGAATCTCGGTGTACGCGAGCATCGTTTCAGCCTGCTCGACATTCGCTTCGGCAACTCGAACGCGGGCCTGGGCGGCGATCACATCCGCCTTCGATTTGTTGATGTTGGCCTCGGCTTCGCGAGCTTGCGCCTTGGCCGATTCGATAGTTGCCAAGACCTCTTGCTTGGCCGATTCGGCGGAGCGGAATTGGTTGAGTGCTTCCTCGCCCAGCTTAGCGGTGACCGATCCAGTGTTCACTAGTTGCTGCAAGCGTTGACGTTCGGAATTTGAGCGCGCGTATTCACCGTCGGCGCGACCCAGGCTAGCCTCCGCTTGAGCCACCATCGCCGTTGCGGAACTGGCCGCAGCTTCCATCGCGATCACCGCCGCTTCGAATTGCTTAACTTCAGCTTCCGCCTGAGCCAACAGGCCACGTTTTTGCTCGAGTTCGTCTGCGTACTCAGGTACAAACAATTTAATTAGTGGCTGGTCCTTTTTAACCTGATCGCCGATATCGACTTGCACCTCTTGGACGTAGCCAGCAAGCTTTGAAAACAGTGGCGCTTCAGCGTATGCCGCGATCCGCCCAGGCTGCTGAGTGTGGAGCGCTAACGTCTTCCGCACCGGCGGGCCAGTTGAGACACGGTCCAGCGAAGCAGCGCTACTTGGCTGAGACTCGTCTGCGGCAACTGGTTGGGCGGTCGTGTCGCAGCCTGTAAAGTTCAGCAGGAGTCCGATGATAGCGAGAGCAGAAAAGTGTGTATTAGTTTTCATAGTGATCGCCAATTGCAATGCGCTGGAGTCTAGGCTTCAGCCGAGTCTTAAAACAACTATAAGTAAGTATCAGTAGCGAAGCGCAGATCGGCTAAAGCCTACACTCCAACAATTTGCCTGTAAGCCAACGATTATTGAGCAACGAAATATTTACTATCGGGATCAGACGGGTCCATGGAAGCTGAAGTGGAACTGGCGCGCGACTGCAACAGCGCGAATACACTCGGCAGCACGAATAGGGTTGCAATCGTGGCGGCCAGCAAGCCACCGATAACGGCCCGGCCCAGCGGAGCGTTCTGCTGTCCCGCCTCCCCCCAGGCCAAGGCCATGGGCAACATGCCGGCGATCATGGCGCAGCTAGTCATTAAAATGGCTCGCAGCCGGCTCCCGGCTCCCTGCACTGCTGCCTGTCTTGCATTGTGAAGTTCATGCCGTCGCTGCTCGGCGAACGTCACCAATAAGATTGCATTGGCCATCGCCACGCCCACGGCCATGATCGAACCGATGTAGGATTGGATATTCAATGTTGTGCCGGTGAGCCACAGCATCAGCACGATGCCAGCCACCACGGCGGGAATGGTCGAAACGGTCACTAGTGCCAACCGCAGTGACTGGAAATTAGCAGTCAACAGCAAGAAAACTGCCACGACAGCGAGCCCCAGCCCGATCGTCAAACCAGCTTGCATCTCCTGCATGGGAGGAATCTGACCGCGAATTTCAACGACGCTCCCCGCAGGTGGATCACCGGCCCGCGCAATGGCGTCCTTGACCAGCCCCGCGACCGACCCTAAATCCAGTCCGGCCACGTTGGCTGTCAGCGTTATCTGGCGTTTCATGTTATAGCGATCGTATTGTCCCGGCATCGTCCCCGGTTCCAAACTTGCCACGTCGCGGATCAAGACCTGTCCTTCGTCGGTTTTCTTCAGCGGGATCTTACCCAACTGCTCGATTGACCCGATGGCTTCCACTTCGTAAGGCGAGCGAACGATCCGTCGCGGGATCTCGACCTGAACTTGATAGGCAACGCCGCTCTTGGGATCGGCCCAATAGTTGGGTACCACAAAGCGACTCGATGACGTGGCTGTTACCAAGGCCCGCGAGACGTCCACGGGCATCAGGCCTGCGAGCCCCGCTTTCTCACGATCCACATTGACTTGCACGGTAGGGTAGACCATCGACTGTCCATATTGCAAGTCGCGGAGAGCTGGTATGTGAGCCAACTCGCCTCGCAAGGTTTCCACGAAATCGCGATTAGCGGCAAAGTCCGAACCGCTGACGGCCACTTCAATCGGTGTAGGGGAACCGAAGCTCATCACCTCGTTGACGATGTCAGACGGTTCAAATGAAAATCGCACGTCGGGCATTTCCTTGGCCAAGCGAGCGCGAACGCGTTCTTTGAGGGTTTCATCTGGAATGCCGATGCGATCATTTAAGTCGATATACAGGATGGCTTCCTCAGGGCCACGCGACCACTGGTAAACGGCATTCACGGGGAAGTTCGAGTGAATCATGCCCACGTAGCCCAGCGTCAAGTCGATATTTTCCTGCCCCAGCTCTTGGGCCACCAGTGCGAGCGCCTGCTTGGCATACTCCTCTGATCTTTCGATATGTGTTCCGTCGGGTGCGCGCATCCGCAAGCGGAATTGTCCCGCGTCTACCACGGGGAAAACGCCACGACCGAGCTGTGGCGCGATGATGAAAATTGTGGCAATGCTGATCGCCAAGTAGGCCGCTATGATCAGCCAGCGCAAACTGACAAAACCACTCAGCAGTTTCTCATATGCCTGTCGCAGGCGGTCGAACGGTGTCCTCTTCTGTTGGCTGTGGTCCTGCTGCGCCTTAAGCAACCACACGGCCATCACCGGCACAAACGTACTGGATAGGATGTACGAGGCAATCATGGAGAAACCGACTGCCAGGGACAGAGGCACGAACAACGCGCGGGCCGCACCTTGCATAAAAAAAGAAGACACAAACACGGCCAGAATGCAGAGCATCGCCAGCAGTCGCGGTACAACGGTTTCGGTCGAACCATCGCGCACCGCTTGAGCCACAGGCTGGCCACGTTGCAGGTGGGCGTGAATATTCTCGATGGCGACGGTCGCTTCATCCACCAGAATGCCGATGGCCAGCGCCAGCCCACCGAGAGTCATCAGGTTAATCGATTGTCCCGTGATCCACAGAGCCAGTACCGAGCTGAGCAATGCCAGCGGGATATTGAGTACGACGATGAGCGAGCTGCGCCAATCTTGTAGAAACAGCAGAATCATCAGTCCGACCAGCAACGCGCCCAGCAGACCTTCGGTCACAACGCCGCCGACGGCGCGGGTCACATAAGGCGATTGGTCGAATTCGAAGCGAACGTCAATTCCCTCGCCATCCGCACCGAGGGCCGCCTTCATTTTCGGAATCGCATTCTTGATGTTGTTGATTACACTCAGCGTCGAGGCTTCGGCGCGCTTGGTCGCCAAGATGTAGAC
>CAKQNH010000348.1 GCA_934255105.1 uncultured Pirellulaceae bacterium | reverse complement strand
TTACTCTTGGTGATTTGCGGCACCGCTGTTCCCGACGAGACTGTATCGACCTTGGCCTGAAACTGATCCTGATTCATCGCCCAGGCCAGGTAGCTAGGGCGTACCAGATCCGACTTTGGCCGAATTACCATGAAGTAACCTGCCGGCACGATGTTTCCGTACCGAGGCTCATTGAACAGGAACGCATAGCGCCGTGCCCCGCGAGCTAAGAACACAATGTCTTGGAACGAAAGGGCATGGTTCTCCAAGTTCGGGATTTCCATCGGCGTCAGCGACTCCGGATCAAACCGCCCGGTTTCATCAACATCCCGGATCTGCAACACCAACGCATTGCCATCGGGTTCCTCCTGAACCCGACCACGAAAGTGAAAACCCATCCGGACTCCGGCAATGTCGTTGATGCTAACTTGATGCGACACGTTATGCGGATTCCTTTATGACGCTGACAATTTCGCTAGCGATTTCTTCAACCGTGCTTGTTGTCGTGCTTCTCGCCAACTTATCCGCCAAGGACGGGCTATAATCAATCAGCTCTTTCTTGGTGATCTCGTGCCAGATGGGGAGTAGCACCTGTTCCCCAGAAACCGACTTTGTGACGATTCCATCAAGCTCGTACTCGGTCCATCCTTTCCCGAAGAAACTCCTCGAAAGTACGACGATACCGAATCGGCTCTTTGCCAGACCTTGGTCGATTTTTCGCCTCAGGCTGTCACCGATCCTCAGTTCAAAATCGTCGTACCAAACACGCAGCCCACCGTCGCGCAACGCTTCAGCAAGCGGACGTACGACGTCATCCTTGTCTTCACTTGCGTGAGAAATAAAGACGTCGAATTCTCGCGGAATGATTTCGCCGTCGTCATCCTCGGACGGTGGGCGAACTAGGCTAGGCATCGATGAAAGTGGTGCATCGCTGATGGCGGGCAATGGCCGAGGCGGGCGAATAGTACGAATGGAAGTCCGCACACTGCCTCCAAGACCTTGCATATCCACTGCGACGTGCCAGTGACCGTTTTGCGGCACAGGAATGCGGACAGGGGACTTGGTTGCTCTCCCGCCAAAATAGGAATGGCGACGCCCAGACTTGTAGCTTTGGAAATTCATTGAGTCCAGCAAACGAACATTTGCCGAATTGCCTCTCAGCGTGACCTCAACGATGTCACCTCGTTGCCTGTGACCCAAATCGTAATGCGTGAAGTTCATGCTAATTGCCCTCCCTAGCTGCAAATCGCTCGATCTGCTGAATGTAAAGGTGCATAGGGTGGTTGCCGGCGCGACGCTTCAGGTCCAACCGATCAAACGGACCGCCAAGCGGGCTGCCGTAAGTTACTGCGTCCACATCAACACCGTCTCGCTCGCTGAGGATGTCTTTCAACTCCTCGAACTGCTCCGCAGTAAGCGGCTCAGGATCGGGAGGAAGCAGGCCGTCCGGTGTTCTCGGTGCATCGCGGTCGATGTTGTACGCAGGTGTGAACGCAGGACCCGCGTCATCGGAGGATGACACGCTGAAGAGATCGTCAGACGGATTGGCAGGATTAGATGGACTTCCGAAGAGGTCATCTAAATCATTCGATGGCGTTGGTGCTTGGACTACCACGCCAGGGCTCCGAACAACCCGTCCATCAAGAAACTGAACGACGCTACCGCCGCTGAAATAGGCGGGCATAACCAAGGGGATACGTGGCGGAAGTGATGCCACAACATCGTCTTCGTTGATGATCCGTAGCATGCGAGCGCCAAGCCGTCGGTTCATGGCACTCGTAAAGTCGAGATCACCAACGCGCGGTTGCCCGAACGTTACCAGGCCGCCCACCCGATGACCTTGCATCTCTAGCTGAGGCATAGTGAGTGTCGCAATCGCGCCTCCGAGACTGTGGCCCGTGAGCCAAATGTGCTGGGGATGCTCACGATGTTCAATCGCAGCGACAACCGATCGCATCAGTGCTTGCGATGCTTCGTAGAAACCTTTGTGGACGTTGCCTTCCGGTAACGGATGCTTCTCGTAATCTAGATCGGTCCAGACATCCGCGAGTTGTGCGATGTCTGTTCCTCGAAAGGCGATCACCAGCACATCGTTCGTTTGATCCCACGCCGTGATGAAGTGGTGATTGTCGACGGTGACAAACTCACCTAGCGACAGGTTGTACAACCGAAGGCGATTTTGGACCGAAGGAATGCTGTCTTCGTAGGCCAGGAAACTAAGCTCGGCCATTAAGCGAGCAATCTTCCAATCAGGACTCTCCGCCGTTGAATCAAACTCCCGTGCTAGCCGGGCACTTGCGTGATCCGGCAGTGGGAACGAATTGCTGCCGACCATTTTCCACGAATTCCAACTCGGCGCTTCGGGCGGGGGCACGAACTGCCCAAGCAAGGGTTGCGCCACCGCTGCAAGTACTAGCAGCGGCAGGAATGGAACCTTCATTACTTCAACTCCCAAGTGATGCGACCGAATCGGCCGCGCAAATCAATCTCGAGCGGTGGCGAAGTTGCCGCCGCTCGGTCGGTCATCCTTGACGCGTGCGCTTTGGGAGTCAGAATGGAGTTGTTAAAAGGTCATCCGGGCTCCCGGCCCGCATGAACGCAGACGGCTTCGTGTACCACCGTTTTTTTTGCGCACATGACATCCATACTGCTGGATTCTACTGAGTTTCCTTCGCGGTACAATCCCGCAGCAAAATAATTGCTGCAGTTTTACCGGCCGGTTGTAGGACACAGAATTGTTGGTGTTTGTGATATATCGCGTTTGAGCCAGCTTAGCTCTGGCTGGAGAGGTTCACGCCGCAATAGTATACGTTTGTTCAGATGCGGCTTGTCTGACTTGCTTACATCGCATGACATGGCCGCAGTTTCATGGCAATCTCGATATGCGAGGGGAAACGGACGCAGGCTCTGCGGGGACGCAACTTGCTAGGGATACTCTCGCCGAAGCGTCCGAGTGACGTTGAGGGGCGGCGCGACGAGCCATTCATGGCCGCCGTCGCGCCGCTTTGTTTTTTCTGCAGGCTGATTAAACCAGCTGCAACTACCAAAGGTTCTTGCCGCTGCGACCCGGCTTGTTTGGCCGCTCCTCTGCAACTCGCCGTATCTCCGTTCATCTACAAAAAATGCCCAAACTGAGTGGACTTGTGTCCGCGAACACTTCATCCCGCACTTATTTTCGATCTCAATGGCTCGGGCCAGTGAGGACGCTCGATTGACCGAACCAGTTATCAATCCGTACGAGCCTACATGGCCGGCGACTTTCGACGCGGAATCGGTGTCGCTTCGCTTCGACGGGGTGATCGAACGGGCCGACTATCAACGGATGCTACCGCGCGGTGAACTAGAATGGTGGCTGTGTCTAGTGTTGGCTGTATTGCTTGGGATCTGCATTCTGGTCTTTGGACCGGCAAGCATCCTGTACGCAATTTCCTAGGGACAACCGTTGGTGGGCTTGGGCTTCGTCGCGTTCTGGACGCTGATGCTAGCAGGTTGGTGGTTTCTAAAACGCCGGATCAGCGCGAGCGATCGTGCGACACGCTTCCTGAAGTTGTATCCGGATGTTCTGGGGACGGCTCAAGGGGAGTTCAAAGCACGTGGTATGGCGTTTCATGATGGCGTGCATACCTATTGGTTTGGGCCGCAACATTTGGTGCGAACCGCGATCAGTGCGGATGGTACGCGTGTGCATGTGGACGCCAGCGGTCCTCGTTACTTGGCACTAAGCGCTCGCATGTTCGACGCGTTTAATGTGGACTCAGCCAATCAACTGAAACGCCACTGGCGAACACTGGCTGAAACGCCGGTACTGACTGAGAATTCTCGGGGGTTGGAGCTGTGGAATGAAATCAGCCAGGCACCGGCCGACGCGATACAGTACCGTGGATCGGCAACTACAGAGATACCACTTAGAACTCCAGCCTTTCGAAACAGGGCACTTATGGAGACGGGTTCACTGCTGTTTATCGTAGCCAGCTTGATCATCGCCCGCGGCCGCTTGGAAAGTTGGATGTTCTGGGGAGGTGGACTACTCGTGGGTTATGTAATGATCACCAGCACGCTCAACTGGTGGAACTATTTTAGGCGAACGCAGCAGCAAAGCTGGTATCAATCGGGCTGGATCAGTCCGCAGGAATTCGCGATTTGCACTGGCAATGCTGGAGTCCGCATGCCGCTCTTCGAGATTGTAAAGAAGACGGAGTACCCAGACCGAATACTACTGACGCTGCAGAGCGGTCAGTCGTATTGCATCCTTCGGCAGATGGTTGATACCGACGAGCAATGGCAACGACTTTGTGCGCTCCAACTGGGCAATGAGAGCTAGTAGTGGACGAGGCTACCGGAGAGAGATTCCTAGCCTCATCCACACCATGTCACTTGGATGCGAGCTATGCCTCCAAAAATCCAATCTCAAATTGAAATCCGCTCGACGATGTTGCGGGTTACTTTCCGCTGCCTGCGGTCGTAGAGCCTCGTGGTGCGCGGGTCGGCATGCCCTGCCAAGTTCTGCACGTCCTCTAGCGGTACGCCCTGAGATAACAGGTCAGTTATCGTCGTCACACGAAACGAATGAGGCGAAAGCCGCAGCGATAGTCCAACTTCGTACAGTCGGCGTTTGACCATCCGGCCAATATCATCGCTGGTAAGCGGGTTATCGGTCAGTTGCCGACTTCGACGGCGGGTGGTGCGAAACAACGGCGAGGCCTTGTCCGCTTGGTTGATTCCTCCTGCCCTGAGGTAGTCCTGGATCATCACCCGCAGGTCGTGGCGAACAGGAATCTCCCGCGACTTGCCCCCTTTCTCATGAAACCGCAAACAGTACTGCTCTCCCGAATCGTAGGAATCGCAGCGACGCAGATTGGCAATGGCTCCTACTCGTGCGGCGGTATAGATCAGAATGCCCACAATCGCACGATCTCGCAGCCCCACCGCATGCGAGGTATCCATACTGCGCATCAACATGCGAGCCTGTTCAATCGAGATCTCTGGCGTCTTACCCTCGATGACTTGGAGCCGCTCTGCGCGAACCGATGCTGCCGGATTGAGGATCACGACATGCCTGGTCACCAACGCATCGAAGAAATGCCGTAGTGCCGATAGTATGAGCTTCTTCGTTGCCACGGCGTAGCGGAGCCCGTCCAAGTAGCTCCCCACATCGCGCGGGCTGATCTGCTGCAAGTCCTTACCCAGCGCTTCGCAGTGCCCCATAAACTGCCGAATCGCCCGTTCATAGGCCGCACGCGTGTGCGGATTGCGAAGCTTACCATAAATGAACTCTTCCCAAGCAAAATGCGCTGCCGCACCCGCCTCAGCCATCAAGGGAGGTAGCGCACCAACTTCAACACTGGTTGATACCATCGGCAGCGAATTAGTCGGTTTACGCAATTCGGCTTGGCCAACGCTTGCCTGAGTCAGCTTATCGTTCATGGTGCATCCATCCGATCACAGTCATCCTCAGCAATTGCATCAAGCACAAGGCTTGTCTGAAATCGCATCCGATGAGTTTTTCCACTGCCGCACCTTAACGCTGAATAACGTCCTTTGCCCAGCGTTAACGTGAGACGAAAATTTCCGTCGATCTTGGGCTCTGATGAAGTCAAGCCGTACAGGCTATTGCACGCCCCACCAATCAACAGCATTGGAAGCCAATAACTTGTCACTGCCAGAATCAACCGCAAGAGCCAGCGACAAAGATATCGCTTGACAGAACTCGATTGGAAGCGCGCATCATCTGAGGGCATGCCAGTAGGAAACAGCGCCTGGTTGCATGGGAGGTAGCGGAGACATGAACTCATCGAAAGTGGAAACGCAGCGTAGTGCCAAGGCGTTGCTAAACAATAACTGTCCGAATTTTATTTTTTGATTGGGTGGATTTCGTAATTCCATTCGCCATGAAATT